>NZ_JAMYMP010000003.1:0-283673 GCF_040318615.1 Mesorhizobium sp. M1078 | reverse complement strand
CCGCAAGGCCGGCTTCATAGACCAGGTCGTGCGCGCCGGCCGGGTTGCCCTGGTCGACGACGATCTGCGGCACGTCGTTGGTGCCGTTGATGGTGATGGTCAGGGACGCCAGAGCGGTATCGCCGTCGCCATCCGCCACAGCATAGTCGAAGCTCTCGGCCACGGTCTGGCCGGCATCCAACGCCTGTACCGCGGCATACCCGGCCGGGTTCTGGGCCTGGGTGTAGAGCACGTATGTGTAGCTGCCGTCGGCGCCCACCGTCAGCTCGCCGTAGGTTCCTGCTACATGATTGGCAACGGCACCGTCCCAGGTGATCGAGCCCAGGCCGTCAGTGCCGAGGTGATCCGCGTGGCCGTCGGTTGCGTTGGCGTCGGCGCCGCCGACCCCCGTGATCACATTGCCATCTGCAGTCAGCGGCCCATCTTCGGTGACCGAGTCCTGATCGTTGACCGCAACCGGACCGTCATCCTGGAATTCGATGCTCAAGGAGACATGGGATACGGCGGTGCTCGTGTCGCCATCGAAATCGGTGATCGTGGCCTTGACGTGCAGGTCGGCGGCGACGGTCGCGATGTCGTCAAAGGCTGCCGCGCTTGACCCGTCGACATTGTGGGCGATCGGTTGATATTGCCCGATCCACACCGCTCCGGTCGGGTCGACATAGACCTTGAACACGTCGACGCCGTTGGCAGAACCAACCAGAACGCCGTCCGAATTCGTCGAGAGCATGATCGCCGAGCCGTCGAGTGTCTTCAGGCCCGAATCGACATTTGCCAGCGGGTTGCCGTTCGCATCGGTAACCGCAAACGAGAATGTCGCATCGTCATCGGCGCCAACCGAGGCATTGAACAGGCCGAGCGCACTGGCTGATGACTTTGCGTAGCCGAGCGCGTCTGGCTCCGTTACCAGCGCGGGCGGGGGGAGCGCGGTGTCATCCGCGGAATTGGGGTCGGCGGCGTTGTTGACGCCGGCTGACTCGTCGTGGCTGACCCGGAAGACTTCGGTTTGCGTGGTGACCGTCGTGACCTTGGCTTCGATGCCGAAGATCTTGAACGGGTTGCCGCCGGTCAAGGTGGTATCCGTTGTCCCGTTATTGTCGGAATCGAATTTGAAACTGTCGTAGTTGCCCACATTGAGCTGGTCGAACGGGGTGCTGCCGATGACCTCGACAGTCGCACCATCGGGCACGCCGGCGAAGGCATAGCCCACCTGCACGCCGCCTTCGAAGACAGCCGTGCCGGCGGTCAGCACACCGTTAATGTTCACGGTGAACGGTTCGAATGTGCCACCGTCCTTGGCGCCGATGAACATCACGGCGGCTTCGACACCCTGGGCTTCCGCAACATCGATCGTGAACTTGACCGAGGCGACATCGTACGAGCCGCTGTCGCTGACGCTTGGCGGATTCGGACCGTTGGGTGTGATCACAAGATCATTGACGAAGTCCATCGTCACGATTTCGGGGCCGGTCAAATGCGGATGGGTTTCGTATCCGTCGATGATCTGGCCGTCGCCGACGCCGATCTTGGTGCCGGTGGTGTTGACGGAATTGTCGCCTTCGTTGATGTCGATGCCGCTGAGCTTGATGTCGTGATTGCCGGCGCCATCCATGCCGCGAACATCGGTGTTGCCGGCCTGCAGCGTGTAGACGATCGTTTCGGTCGTGGTTGTGGTCGTCGTGCCGGCATCCCGCGCGACGATCTGCGGAACGTCGTCGAGCACCTGGACCTTGAATGTACCAGCCGCCAGTCCGATGGTATCGCCGTCACCGTCCATGGCGATGACGAAGGCCGAAAGATCGATACCGCCATTGGCAAGCGTATTTTCGGTGTTGTCGCCCGGGAGCGTATCCAGAGTCGGATGATCGATCTGATCGATCAGGGTGAAGACATAGGAGCCGTCCGCACCGACGGTCAGGGTGAAAACAGGACGATCCGTGCCCGCCTGATAGCCGGCGCCGGCGCCTACATCGACATAGCCGGTCAGGGTCGTGCCGTCGGAGACGATGAGGACGTTGCCGCCTTTCGAATCAAATCCCGAATCCGATGGGGTGGTTTGGGTGACAAGGCCGAAGGCCGAGCTCGCATTCGGGCCGTCAGAGCCGAAGTCGACGATTGCATTCAATGCGCCGGCAGCACCGATGGCAACAGCGGAGTTTGTTCCGGTCACTTCGCCGTCCGACTGAGGATTGTCGGCATTTCCGGTGGACTGGCTGTTGTGCAGACCGTCTTCGTCGACATTCGCGGTGACCTGGGCGGTGCCAGTAACCTTCGGCCCGTCATCGTCGAAGGAGAATGCGGAGCCTTGGCCGTTGATCAGGTCGACGGTCGCCTTCTCTGTGATGGTGTCGCCGTCGCCATCCTGGCGCGTTACCTCATATTGCAGCTGAACCTGGCCGCCATTGGTCAGCGACAGATTGAGTTCGGAATCGAACTTGTTGCCGTCGGCGCCATGGTTAAGTGCCTCATAGAGCGTGGTCTGCAGCTGCTCGGCGCCAGGCGCCCCGGTGATCGCGATGGTCAGAACCTGATCGCCATGCGTGTCGCGGCCGACGATCACTCCTCCTTCGAGGAAGAGCGTGACGGCGCCGCCGTCGGTGGCGGTGAGATTCGTGGCAAGGCCACCGGCCGGAATGCCGGTAAAGCTCAGATTCCCGGTAACGGTACCAGGACCGTCCGAACCATAGCTGCCGCCGACAGTGAACAGATTGGTCAGTCCGCCTGCTACCGCGGTGTTGGCCTGCGCCAAGCCCGGACCGGCATCATCCGTGTTGGCGTTGCCGCCGGCATCTTCGGTCTCGCCGATAGCGCCATTGTAGCGATCCGCGCCAACCGTCTCGTCGAGTTCGACGGAAAGCAGGCCAGCGGCTCCATCGTGGGCGCCAACCGTAAGGCTTGGCCCGTCATCGTCGAAGGAGAATGCGGAGCCTTGGCCGTTGATCAGGTCGACGGTCGCCTTCTCGGTAATGGTGTCGCCGTCGCCGTCCTGGCGCGTTACCTCATATTGCAGCTGAACCTGGCCGCCATTGGTCAGCGACAGATTGAGTTCGGAATCGAACTTGTTGCCGTCGGCGCCATGGTTGAGCGCTTCGTAGAGCGTGGTCTGCAACTGCTCTGCGCCGGGCGCGCCGGTGATCGCAATGGTCAGGACCTGATCACCCTGCGTGTCGCGGCCGACAATCACTCCTCCTTCGAGGAAGAGCGTAACGGCGCCGCCGTCGGTGGCAGTGAGATTCGTGGCAAGGCCACCGACTGGAATGCCGGTGAATGCCAACTGCCCGGTCGTGCTGCCCGGTCCGTCTGCACCGTAGACGCCGCCAACGGCGAATAGCGAAGAAAGGCCACCCGCCAGGCCGGTCGTCACCTGGGCCAGGCCAACCCCGTCATCGGTGTTGGCGTTGCCGCCGGCATCTTCAGTCTCGCCGCTATTGTAGCGGTCGCCGCCGACCGTCTCGTCGAGTTCGACTGAAAGCAACTGTGCCGCTTGCGCGGTTGCCTGGACCGAAAGCGTTGGGCCGTCATCCAGCACACCGATATTGAGGGTCGCGGTGGCAGGATCATTATCTGTGTCTGTAACCACGACGGCAAAGCTGTCGGAAACCCCCTCGGTCGTTCCAGTCGATGGGTTGTCGTGATGATCAAGAGTGTTGTCGGCAAGGGTATAAACCCAGCTATAGCCGTTCGTCGGATTGCCGGTGACCACGAGCGTGCCGTATTGCCCGGCAACGCTGCCGCCGTTGGTCACGTCCACACCGTCAATGACAAGCGTCCCGATGCCATCACCCGAGACGATGTTGAAGGTCCCTGAAACCTGCTCGGCGGTGCTGGCCGGATCCGTCCCGTCGGAAAGCGCGGCCTCGTTGACGACAAATCCGGAGCCAATGTCGATTGTCGGCGTCGTATCTTCTTCCCTGACCCCGATCGTCAGCTCACGCGGCTCCAGCCGTCCAAATTGCAGGTCCGTCGGCGGCAACAATGCGGAAAGATCGAAGCCGTCGCCGATACCGCCTGGGGGAATGGTGAAGTCGCCGCCGGCACTGCCTGGGGCGCCGCCCGGGCCGGCCGAGATCGAACCATCGGCACCGAAGGCGACATCGACGTGGCTCGCTTCAAGAGCGGCCAGCAAGGCCACGCGCGGAACTTCGACATCACCGATGATGAAGGTCGGCACGTTGAGCGCGCCATCCTTGATGAGGATGACTGAACCGTCGGCCTGTTCCAGCAACAGATTGTGGCCGTCCACCTTGATGTTGTCGATGGAGACGTCCGCCGGAAGTTTCACGATGTTGCTGGCGTCGGCCACGTATTCATGCGGCGCGGCTGCCGCCGGCGCTTTCGCCTCCGCGGGTGCTGCCGGCTGAACGGGTGCGCCACTGCCGACATCGACCGGCACCGGCTCGGCAGGCGCCGCCTGAGCGGCCTGCGCTACCTGGATGCCTGCCTGCGATGGCGAGCCGCCATGTTCATGTGAAGAGTGCTCGTCCCAAGAATTCGAGACGGTATCCAAATCGTTACTGGTCGTCATCGCCAAACCCCTCCGGCATTTCCCGGATAGAGACAGTGACGACTTCTGCTTTGCAACTGTCCCGCAATCAATTTCATATATCCCGGTATGCAAGTCTCGGCATTTTTTACGTGTGGTAAACCCGGAAGATATAATCTGATATACATTGGCCGCGCCGCGCTTCGTTTGATATCCGCCGGCTGAGCTGGATTGGTAAACAGAAGTATAAATTTGAATAAAGTTTTACACAAAATAGGTATTCCCGATTGAAGGAAACTTATCCACCTTCCTTTCCAGTAATTTGAGACAAGATTGGTACCGTCCACAGTCAAGAGGTGGGCGTCATGAAAAAAGAAAAATCTGCCCTGGGAATAACCGGGCTCAGGCTCCTCCTGCTGGCAATGGCGATCGCAAGCCTGCCGCAGCCATCATCCGCGAAAGCAATTGCCGTGAATGCCGGCGCTGCCGCTGGAGTTCTGGCGGCGGTCGAAACCCCGTCCAGTCTCGGCGGCGTTTCGCTGGCTCGGCCGCAGCCATGGCAGCCGGTTTCAGCCTACCGGATCGGCATGATTTTCAGCAGCTCTGTTGCCGTTGATGAAAAGCGTGGTTCTTCGATCGCGCCGCCCGCCGCCGGGATCGACCTGATCCAGACGGCGGCGATCATTCCCGGCGTGTTCGGTTCTGTTGCCCTGTCGATGCGCAATTTCCCGGTTTCGGCGCGCTGGGCGCCGGTCTACAAGGCAATTGTCGACTGTACCGCGAGCAGCGCGTGCGAACGCAAGAACAGCGCCTTTGCCGAGATAGTCAAGGCAGCCGGGAACAAGCGCTTCATCGACAAGTTGTCCTTCGTCAACTCAAGTATAAATCGCGCCATCGCCTACAAGAAGGACAGCGTGGTTTACGGCAAGCTCGACTACTGGGCCAAGCCCCGGGAAATCCTTGAGCGGCGGGCAGGGGACTGCGAGGATTTCGCCATCCTCAAGATGGCCGCGCTGCTGCATGCAGGCATCCCGGCGCAGAGCATGTCGCTGGTCGTCTTGCAGGATCGCAAGCGCGGTTTCTTTCATGCCGTGCTGTCGGTCAGCACCGGCAGCGGCGTCTTCATTCTCGACAGCCTGAGCAACGTCGTTTCGCGCGACACAGACCTGCCGACCTACGTACCGCTCTATTCGTTCAGCACGGATCGCGCGTGGATCCATGGCGCGAAGACCGGTTCTGCTCAAATAGCCGATATCAAGGGCGGCCTTTCGACGGTCGCGCCTGGTGAAGGTGTGCAGCCGTAAGCTTCCGTCAGAGAGTCTTGAGCGCTCTATCTCTTGTTTGACGCAATTTTCGACGGAAACCGCTCACATTTTTCCCGGAATTGCTCTAGCCGCCGAAGACGAACGCCATCAGCAGTTCCGGCTCGACCACCGGCGCCCGCACCGCGCTCAGTTGACCGCGGTAGCGGCGCTCGCCGGCGCCTATGACGAAACCGGTCGCGACCGGCGTCTCGCCATTGGCGTCGAGCCTGGCGAATATGTCGGCGACATTGAGGTCCAGTGCCAGCTTGAGATCCTGGCGCGCGTCCTCGTTCGGCGCCACCGGCAATTGCCGCCGCACCAACTGCTGGAACGGCGCATTGAAGGTCAGGATCTTCTTCGACGACGCCAGGGCAAAGGCCGGCGAGGGACAGGCGACGAGAATGGCGTTGATGGTCTTGATCGACGCGAGCCTCTGCAAGGTGACGTTCTGGTCGGCCAGTCCACGCATGCAGGCTACGCGGATTGCCGATGTCAGGTTTCCGGCGTTGGCGTGGCTCTCTGCAATTTCCTCGATCAGCGTGCCGATGGTGCATTTGCGGCTTTCCGCCATTTGCTTCAGCGAAGTCCAGAACGCCCTCTCCAGACGAATGCCGCGGCGCGTGCCGCCACGCGCCACAACCCGGAACTCGAGACCGAAATCCTCACTCGCCAGCGGTGGCAGCAGCCGGTCGCGATCGACCGGGCGGGAGATCGCACTATCGCTCACTCATTGCCTCCTCCCGCGCCTTGTTGATCGGCTTCAGAAGGTAAGTGAGGATCGTTTTGCGTCCGGTCTTGATGTCGACCGAACAGATCATGCCGGGGATGATCGAATAGGTCTTGCCGTCGCGCGTCAGGGTCGATTTGTCGGTGGCGACACGCACCTGATAGTACGGTTCGCCGGTCTTCTGGTCGACAAGGCTGTCGGCAGTGATGTTCGACACCTTGCCTTCGATGCCGCCGAAGATCGAGAAGTCATAGGCGGTCACCTTGATCAGGGCATCCTGGCCCGGCCGGATGAATGCGACGTCCCGCGGTGAAACCCGGGCTTCGACCAGCAGGGTCTCGGACGTCGGCACTATACCCGCGACGACCGCGCCGGGCTGGACGAAGGCGCCGACCGTGTTGATGTCAAGCGTGTTGACGATACCATCGACAGGCGAACGGATATCGGTACGCGCCACCTTGTCGGTGGCACCGCGTATCGTCTCGTCCACCACCGAGAGATCGGCCAGCGCCTGCGTCAGATCGCTGAGCGCTTCCTGTTGCAGCTGCAGGCCGAGTTCGTCGACCTGAAGCTTGGCTTCCGTGATGGCAGACCTGGCTTTCTTGATGGTCTCTCCGGCAAGCGTCAGCTGACCATTGAGCTCGGTCTGCTCGCGCTCGACGCGGAGCTGCTCGGTTCGCGCCATCAGGCCTTTCTTGACCATCGCTTCGACCAGCTTCGCCTCCTGGTCGCTGACAGCCAGGTTCTTGGTGAGGCGATCGGCATTGGCGTTGGCTTCGTCGAGTTCCTTCTCACGCTGATCGAGGCGCGACTTGAGAACCGACAGTTTGACTTCGAAGTTGTCGCGCCGCGCTATCAGCAGCTTCTGCTCGTTGTCGCAGATTTCCGGCGCCACCTTCTGAATCTCGGGCGGGCAGGGAAACGCGCCCTCTAGACTTCCGGTCTGTTCGAATTTGAGCCGTGCAATGCGCGTCTGCAATGCCCGCGCCTTAGCCTGCTGCTCTCCAAGGCTGGAAGTGTTGAAGGTGTTGTCGAGACGAATGATGAGGTCATTCTTCTTGACGACCTGACCGATCGTCACGGCGATTTCCTGAACCACGCCCGGCTCGCTGGCCTGGATGATCTGGGTCTTCGACGCCGGTATGATCTTGCCGTCGCCGCGTGCGATTTCATCGACCTCGGCGAAGGATGCCCAGGCTACCGAACTCGCAAAAAGCGCTCCGATAATGAATATCGAAGCCGACGCAAAAAGCGGCGGACGGTCTTCCCTGGCTAGCATTTACCACGTCCCAACGTGCTGTGTTCACGCATAATTCTGTTCGTCAGGCGCTTGTTTTCTGCAGCGCTTGTATCACCTGGTCTTTCGGTCCATCGGCAACGATCTTGCCCTGCTCGATGACGATCAGGCGGTCGGCCAGCTCGAGCATGCTGAAGCGGTGCGTCGATACGATCAGGGTCGTGTTGCGATCGAAAGCCACTTTGAGCTGCTTGATCAGCTGGCGCTCGGAAGCCAGATCCATCGAGCCGGACGGCTCGTCCAGGAACACGATTTTCGGTTTGGTCAGCAACAGGCGGGCAATTGCCATTGTCTGCCTCTGACCGCCCGAGAGATTGGTGCCGCGCTCGCCGACATTCATGTCGTAGCCTCGCGGATGGCGGGAGACGAAGTCGTCGACGCCGGCAGCCTTGGCCGCCTCGACGATCTGCTCATCGGTCGCCTCCGGGCACGCCATCAGGAGATTTTCCTTGATGGTGCCGGAAAATAGATCGTTGGCTTGCGCGACGATCCCGACCGCGGCGCGAACCTCCGATGGGTGGTATTGGCGGATGTCGATCCCGTCCAGCAGCAGCTCGCCGGAGGTCGGCAGGAAAAGCCTGCCGATCAGCCTCCCCATGGTCGTCTTTCCCGAGCCTATGCGGCCGATGATGCCAATCCGCTCACCGGGCTTCACCGAGAAATTCAGGCCGGTCAGCACTTCGTTTTCGGAACCCGGGTAGACAAAGCCGACATTCCTGAATGCCATTGCACCGTTGCGAATGGGGCGGTTGACGAAACCAACCGTGTCCGGCCGATCCTCAGGCTGCGCCATGATCGAATTCACCATTCGCAGGGACAGCATCGCCTGGCGAAGTCTGGACAAGGTGATCGCAATCTGCCCAAGCGGGGCCACCGCCCGGCCTGCCAGCATGACGGTGCCGATGATGGCGCCGGTCGAGACATGCCCTTCCGAAAAGGCATAGGCGCCGGCCACGATCAAAGCGACGGTGACCATCTGCTGGATGGCTTGGGTTATATTGCCGGCGGCAGCCGAAAGCTGTTTGATCTTCTCGGACGTGTTGGATGCGTTCTTGGAATGCTCCGCCCATTTTCGCAGAAGGTAAGCCTCTGCGCGCAGCGATTTGATCGTTTCCAGCGTGGAGATGGATTCCACCAGCAGGGCCTGGCGCTGCGAAGCCTCGTTCATGGAAGCGGCAACGCGTTTGCCGATGCGCCGTTGCGTGATCAGCCCGACGATCACCGAGGCCACAAAGGCAATGGCCGGTATGACGACCAGCCAACCGCCTATCGCATAGATGACAAGAAGAAAGACGAAGACGAAGGCCGTGTCGATGAAGACGCTGATGGTGTTCGACGTGAAAAACTCGCGCACGAACTCGTACTGGGTCACCCGATTTGCATATTCGCCGGTTGAGCCGGGCCTTGCCGACAAGGACGAATTCAGCACCTTCTCGAACAGCATATAGGAGATGCGAAGATCGGCCTTGCGCCCGGCATAGTCGATCAGTGACGCTCTGGCGGTCTTCAAGAGCAGGTCGAACAGAATGACCGCGCCGATCCCGATCGACAGCACCCAGAGCGTCGATATCGCCTTGTTCGGCAAGATCCTGTCGTAGACGTTCATGGTGAAGATCGGTGAGGCAAGAGCCAGCAGATTGATGAATACCGCCGACAGGATGACCTTCGAATAGGTGCGCCAGAACGGCCCCATCGTGCCGGTCAGCCAATGTCGCCGCTCGATCTTGGCCGCCGAACCGACGCTCATCGCCTCTACTGCGTTGGCATAGGTTATCGAGAACGAAACGCCGCCACTAATATAACTTCCGGAAAACTCGGATTTGCTGATTGTCGTGCGGCCGTCTTCCTGGGGAGCGGTCGTAAATCCACCGTCCTCGGTCTGGGCAAGCAGCGCTACAGGCAACTGGCTGACGCGAAACAGAATGGCGGGAAGGTCGATGCGTCCGCGAAGAAAGTCGCGATGGCTGAATTCCGTGATTTCAAGACCGATGCGTTCGGCAAGATGCCGGATGGCGTCGATATCGATGCGGGTGTCTGACAGCGGCACGCCGGCAAACAGCACGGTCTCGGAACTCGGCCTGCCCAGGTACCCGGCAACAGCGGAGAAGCAGGCCTTGAACGCCTCTTTTGGGGAGAGGATTTTGGGTTGTGGGTTCACGATCGGCCCGCAGGACTATCGTTCGTCCTTGACCTTCCTACTTCTTTCTTACCGGTGCGAGGATGTCGAAAGGCAGATCGTTCGTCTGTTCCGACGGCGTGCGCGCATAGGTTTCGGTGTCGGCCGTTTCAGGCGCATTGAACTCGGCCTTGGCATAGGCGGTGGCCTGTTTTGCCGGCTGAAGATTCATGGTCTTCAGCAACTGCCCGGTTGCCGCCAGCAGCCGGTACTGCGCGAAAAGCGACGCGTAGGATGCGGTGTCGGCAAGCGTGGCTGTGTTGAACCGCGTGTTCTGCGCGTCGAGCACGTCGAGCAGCGAGCGCTGTCCGACCTTGAACTGCTCGCGATAGGACGCCACCAGCCTTTCGTTGGCGGCAGCCTGAAGCTTCAATGTCTTTGCCAGATCGGCCTGCCGGAAGCGGCGATCCCATGACGTACGGACGGCTTCCTCGATCTCGCGCAGAACCTGGTGCAGCACAAGGCGCTGCTCGCTGGTGCGGCGGACCTGCTCTTGCTCGTTGGCTTTGTCGATGCCGCCGCGATAGAGGTTCCAGCGCAGCACCAGCCGCGCCTGCAGGTCGCTGGCGTCGCCATCGTCGCCGTCGATGTCATAGCCGCCGCGGGCGCGGCCTTCGGCGATGACGGAGGGCCCGAATTTCGCCCGCGCCGCATCCACCAGGGAGGCGGCGGCGTCGATATCGCTGTTGGCCATGTGGACGCGCGGATTGTTCTGTCGCGCCAGCCCTAGCGCGTCGTCGAGCGACCTTGGCAGCGCGCTCGAGACATCGCCTGGCCTTGACGCGTTGGTCAGCGGCTTACCGACCGTCTTGAAGAACCGTATCTTGGAAGCCTCCAGTTCTTCGGTCGCCTCCTGCATACGTGCCTTGGCAGCGAACAGCCGCTCCTCGGCCTGCTGGCGATCAGCCTCGTTCAACGCGCCGCCTGCAATACCTTGCCGGATGTCGCCGAGGATTGCCTGGTGAAAGCCCAGATTCTTCTTCGCTTCCGAAACGATCGAAGCCTGCAGCATGTATTCGAGATAGTCCTGGACGACAGACAGTCCAATGAATTCAGACCGTTCCAGCACCCGGAACGATGCGCCGTCGACCCGCGACGCCTGACGGTTCAGTTCCGCCCGCCTTGCGCCGCTGTCATAAAGCGTCTGCGTGACAACGACATCGGCTTCCGCCGGATAGAGCGCGTCATCCTCTATGGACAGCGAACGCCGGGAGGAATTGTCGAGACGACGAACCCCCGCCGACGCCTCGACATCGACGCTGGGAAGATAAAGTCCCTTCGCTTGGCGTAGCTCGAATTCGATTGCTTCGCGGTTTTCGATCGCTTGGCCAATTTCGGGGTTGGACTCCACCGCAACCGCCATCGCCTCCTGGAGAGTGAGCGCGTGAGCATTCCCACAACTCAATATGGCGACCGTCGTCAGCAGGCCGAGGCGCTTGCCTATCGCCGACATAGATGTCGTATTCATTTCACCCCACCCCAACGTTCCCCTGCGCCATTATTGCCAGGCGTTACAACTCAACCGTGATTGTTCACAAATTTGCAAAATATGGGAGCACTTATTGATTTAGTGACCGCTAAAACGCTGAATTCAAGCAAAATTCTATAGAATGTCGCAAAAATGGCACATAAAATACCCACTCCGGTTTTTGGGTAACAGCCGTCCGAGTTTGAACAGGCAAGCGAAACCGCTCCGGGAAGGAGGACCGCAAGGCCACCTTATGACCTATTTGCTCCTGATGGCTTGACTATTTCTGGGTGTACTTTTTCAGCGAGGTGACCGACAACATCTTGGTTGGCAGCTACAATCGGGAGGATAATCTTAGCCCGCTTGCCAAGAGCCTGGAAAGGACACCCCTGCCTTTCTTCGACCTGAAGCGTGGGCATAAATCCCTGAGCCGGCGAATAAACGCCGACGACTGCTTCACTGGCCGGCGTGCCAGCATAGGGCTCGTATGACGGCCGATCAACGACTGGGTCAACCGAAGAGGTGACGGTACTTTTTGAGGCGGTTCGGTAGGCCATCGAATGCCGCAAGGTCCAAAAATCCCTCGATTGATCCCGATAGCTGGTGAAACCTCAAAATATTTCTTGTGGCGATTTTCCGTTAAAATCAAAAGCGTAATTTTTTTGACGGTTCTAGTGTCGGCCTTTCGCAGCTCAGAAAAAATTTGACTTGTAACGAGTCATACGCTGTTTAAAATGCGGAACGAAGTGGTCGGTAGTGCCACCACTTTGCGGGACGACATACGAGAGTTGCAGGACGAGCGGTCAAACATCGAGGGGCCGCCGGCTCGTTAGATACCACTACTCGTTCCTCCGCGCCATTCCAACAGGCTGAACTTCGAGGCAAGTGAGCCCGTCCTGGTCCGGCGCCTCGACTCGTAAATCCATTCCACCGATTACAACTGCCTGCAAGCTGCCGCTTGTTTGTTACTTCCCAAGTCTCATCGGCCATATCGAGGCGTTAGACCGTCAGCTGGTCGCGCGCTGTTGCCACAGCTGCCGATCTGCAACCGCCCCCATTTCCGCCGTTCTGGACCCTGTCCCCCAACGTTTGCAAAACGAGGTCAGCTATGGTCGGCAGTTTGGGGGTCGCGGGAGCATACGGAATGATACGGGAACCTTTCAGATTTTGGCCCACCAAAAATTCAGCAAAATCAACAATTTCCGTTCGCCTTCGGGCCCACCAATAACTCACGGCTTAAGCCGAACTCTTTGTTTTGTGAATTGAGCGTTTTCCCGAAAGTATGGGCCTTTGGATCGACATAGTCGTCAGTCCGTTCGTCGATTCACCTTCTGGGATGCCACCTGTCACACGTAACCCAAGAATTTCAGCTTCGAAAGACTTCCAGCGATTCGTGCGGCAATCGGCGGCTACGACGTGCAACAGGATGGGTTCACACGACTGATGGCTCAAACCACGGGAAGGCGCTCGTTGACAGTCACTATGGTTGTCACGGCCTCACGCTTCAGGCTGTCGCTCTCCGCCCCGCCGGCGCTGGGAGGGTCACCACCGAACTTTGGATGGTGTCTCTGGCCGGGGGATATCCAGGTTTCTATGAAATCCAACGGATCTACGCTCCCCGTCATTTCCTTCGCGAGCGTCAGAAGCTCCTCCAGGCGCTGCTCACGCTCCTCGTTCGTGCACTTGAGGCGCTCATGCGCATCCGCGAAAAAGCACTCTACCGTCAAAGCCTTTCCCCACCTCTCGATAATTTCGCAAGCTGCTGCTGGCTATCGGCAGATCGTTGATGCGCAACTGTGACGGCGGTCGTTACCGTGGCTCGAGTGTCAGCAGATGTGGTAAGGTTGATTGTCGGCGAGTAGCAGAGGGGTCCAGCAACAATGACTTTGAGACGAACCAGAGCTTACGGCGGATCCGGCTTGGTTCTGGCGGTTTGCACTGTATTTGCTTGGCAAAACGCCACCGCCGCTCAAGATTGCTACGCAGCCGCGACGCCTGGCGTCAATTGGCAGGAGTGTGACAAAAAGCTTCTCATCCTGGAAGGACAGGACCTGAGCGGGGCAAACCTGTTCGGTGTTGATTTCACTTCGACCGACCTCAGGAACAGCAATCTCCTTGCGGCAAATTTTGAGAAGGCAACGCTTGTGCGCGCTTCCCTGGCCGGCTCGACCGCCAAAGGCGCCCGGTTCGACAAAATCGAGGCGTACAGGACCGACTTCAGCCAGATGGACGCGCAGGGCGCTGTGTTTACGGGCGCGGAAGTGCAGCGCTCGAATTTCCAGAACGCCAATCTGGTCAATGTTGATTTCACAAAGGCGGAATTGGGGCGTGCGCAGTTCCATGACGCCGATATCAGCGGCAGCCACTTTTCGTTTGCCAATCTCGCGCGGGCGGACTTCCGAGGAGCGAAGTTCACCGCACCGATAGACTTTGAGGGCGCTTTTTTCTTTCTGACCCGTATCGAGGGCCTCGATCTGTCCAACTCGGCGGGTCTGTCCCAGTGGCAGCTCAACATGGCTTGCGGGGACGCCCGGACCGAGTTGCCTTCTGGCATGACGAGGCCAGAAAATTGGCCCTGTCAATTCCAGCAGGAATAGCCCGCCCGTCCGCTTCCCGCCAAAGGCTGCCGGGCGGCAAAGCGCCTCAATTCAGTCCTCGGCCGGGGGTCAAAGCACGACACTGCGGGACATTTCCGGCAATCTCATTTACCGGCGAACGACAACGACCAAATGGAGGACGGATGCCCAAGGTCAAAGGTAGTACCGCTCTGGACAAGGAGCGCGCCAAAACAGAGAAGCTCCTCAAAAAGGTTGGATACACAGCCTTGAAGGAGGCCGGTGTGGTATCCAAGCGACCCGACCTCCCAAATCTAAAGATTGAAAAGCGAGGGAAGTAGCGCGGACACTCCCATGCTGACCTGACCGAAGGCACGCCCAAAATGTAGACGTCTGCTTTGCCTTCTCAAGCTAGGAGTGTGCAGGCGGCGCTTGCGACAACCACAAAGCGGACTGCTGGGGCCGGAAGAAGCTGTCGTATTTCCGCCCCGGTGCGGTCCGATACTTCACAACTTTTTCTCTTTCCAATTGGGGGGCCATAGCAAATGAACGAAGAGACCGGCGTTCAGAAGTTGGTGCGCACGCTGCGTGCTCGAGCACCTGATGACGCAGCTGAATTGCTCGCTAGAGAGTCTCCCGAGTTCATCCGCGACACACTAAAGCTGTTGCCGGACGGGCACGCCCGTAAGGTGGCCGAGCATTTGCCACTGCATATGCGGCCCATCAGCTCTCATGACGGTGAGATGGGTTTCGCGATCCCCGAGTCGCTCGTCGACGTGATGGACCCGATCCCCGCCAGCGTTCCTGTCGGGACGACGGTTGCTGCCGCGGTGGAAGCTGTCAGAGGCGCCCAGGTGCCGACCGAGCTCACTTATCTCTACGTCACGGACAAGGGCAATAAACTGGTTGGCCTGGCGGTCCTGCGCGATCTGATGCTGAGCGAACCGGACGCGGTTGTCGATCACATCATGCTGCCCAGGCCGTTCGCTCTTGATGTCGGTCTCTCTTTGAGTAACGCATGCAAGGCGGCGGTACGGCGTCACTATCCTGTCTATCCGGTGGTGGATGCGGAGAACCGGCTGCTCGGGCAGGTTCGCGGCTGGCGCTTGTTCGAGCAGCAAATCATCGAGATTTCCGCCCAGTCTGGCCAGATGGTCGGCCTCCAGAAGGAGGAGCGCTCTTTTACGCCGCTGTTTTCAGCCTTCCTGAAGCGCCATCCGTGGCTGCAGTTGAATCTCCTGACGGCCTTCATGGCCGCATTCGTGGTCAGTTCGTTCACAGGCACGATCGAGAAGATCGTCGCCCTGGCGGCGTTCCTCCCGGTCTTGGCCGGGCAGAGCGGAAACACCGGCTGCCAGGCACTGGCTATGACGCTGCGCGGCCTTGCCCTAGGGGATGTGGACAAACGACCGAAGCTGCACTTGGTGATGAGAGAGGGCGCGCTCGCGGTCGCTAACGGCGCGCTCGTCGGCGTTGTTGCGGCTGCGGCGATGTGGTTCTATGCCTCGAGGCGACCGGAGTCGGCGGCACAGGCACCGATGCTGGCACTTGTGATCTTGCTTGCCATGTCCGGATCGTGCCTCATGTCCGGCATCTCCGGCGTGCTGATCCCGTTGGGCCTGCGCCGGGTAGGCGCCGATCCGGCGGTCGCCTCGGCGATCTTCCTCACCACCGTGACCGATATTGTAGGCATGGGCCTGATGCTGGGGCTGGCCACCATGCTCGTGCTGTAGCAAGCTGCGTGCGGTGACGCGTCCCTGGGCGTTGAGGCAATGAGCTGACCTCGCGTTCAAAGAAATTGCAAGACCCGGGCCGAATCGCACACGCCTCGTGAGAAGCACCTCCGGCAGCTCTCCGCCCCTTGCGAAACGCGACGGAAGGCCTTTGGAGAAGCCGTGGGTGGCCTTGAAGCCTGGTGACCAGATACGCAGGATCGCCCTCCCAATATTAATCTTGTCGGCTGTGCGATCCACTACTGATGAGATTTGAGTTGTTACGCCTTCGGCCAAATACTTCAATTATGTGCAGCAATGTTGAGAAGAATTTTTGATAATCAGCGGAGCCGAAACAGGAATAAACCCGATATCTTGTTGCGCAGCTGCAACAGCTGCTGAGACTCGCATAAGTCCGGCGACCGTTCAGTCGCCTTTTTCTTGCAGTCGTGCTAAATCCCTCGCACTAGTCGGGTTTGGGGTGGGTTCTCGGCATGCAATCTTCGTTTCGAACGATCTTCGGCGTCGCCGCAGCGCTGCTTTGTGCCGGCGTGTTGCCGGCCGGCGCACAAGGTCTTTTTGGGGCCTATGACGATGCGTTTGCGGCCCGCATCGCCAGTCCGGCCGACAATGGAACGCTCGCCCAATTCGTCACGGTTGCGGTCAACGCTGGACAGTACGATCAGGCGATCTCCTCGATCGAGCAGTATCTAATCCAGTACCCCCGCGATGCGCGCGCCCGGCTTGCGGCCAGCCGGTTGTATTACCATGTCGGGTCCTATGAATTGGCCCGGCGGCAGGTGCAGTACGGCATCGAAGTCGGGGGTCTGACCGCAAGTGAGCAACAGGAAGCTGTTCGCCTGCTCGCCCGCATCGAGCGCGCGTTGCGTGGCGTCACCTGGGAACTCGCCCTGACCGGCGGCGTATTCAGCGCATTCACCGATTTTGAGCCAGGCGGGGCGCAGGACGACGACAGCTTCGTCTCGCCTTACGGGCAGGCGGAAGGTTTTGTGCGGTGGGACCTCGGCACGCCAAGTGCCGACGCGCTCGTTCTTTCGGGGTCGTTGACCGCGACTGAGCGTCTTTTCACGGAAGACCTGTCTGTTCCGGGTGGCGAGAAGACTTTTATCCACGGCAACGCAGCGATTACCTGGGACAAGGGACTGCCCAACAGCGGGATCGATTCGCTGCGCCTGCTGCTTTCCGCGTTCACCGTTACGGATCGTTTCGACAGCGACATTTACGAAACCGGTATCGGCCTCGGTGGACGTTTCGTCGTTCGCCCGACGGTCGAGACGACGCTCTTCGCCGGTGGCGGCTACATCGATCTAAGCGCCTCGCAAGGCATTTTCGCGGATAGCAGGGTCTTCTATGAGGCAGGCGGCAGCTACCGCTTCCGCAATGGCCAGGCGCTCGGCTTGCGCTTTGTCGGCTCGAATGACTTCGCTTCCGGATCGGGCGAAATCAGCCGCAGCTATACGGGCGAGGTCCGCTATGGCGGCCTGTTGATGAACGTACCGGATTTTTTCGCATGGTCGCACCAGATCGCCTTATCGGCCGGCCACAGCGACACTCCCGATCTGTCCGTCGGCATCGGCACAAATATCAAGAGCGACTTCTGGCGCATTGCCTCGGAAAGCGATTTTCAGCTGACGGAAGCGCAGAAGATCAGCGTTGATCTCGCCTATCGTAAAACCAACTTCGCCCTCGCCAACCGCGACCGAAAATCGTTCGAAATGCTCATGAGCTATACGTTGACGCTCAATTGAAAGAGGCCGCGATGAGGTATCATCAGATCGTCATTTTTATCGCCTGCCTCGCCTTCGCGGCACCATCCGCCGCTGAGACGGTCGGGTCGATGACGGCCTATCAGACCATCATCGTCCGCAATAACGGCGGGACGATGAACGTTGGCGCCGGCGTCGAACTCGGCGACCAGTTGCGCAGCAATCCCACCGGTCTCGGAATGCTGGTGTTCCGGGATGAATCGAGCGCCAAGATTGGTCCAAACACCAGCCTGACGATCGATGAGTTCGTCTACAATCCGGGCTCCGGGTCGGGAAAGATCGACATCGGGATGAACAGCGGCCTGGCCCGTTTTTATGGCGGCCAGGTTTCGAAAGGGGGCGTCATGCAGGTTGCGACGCCGCACATGGTGCTCGGAGCGAGAGGCGGCATCATCGAAGTGCTGGTGGCAGCCGGCCAGACCGTCGGCATATTGCGCGCCGGCCGTATGACCTGCACGATCAATGGCAAACGGCTGGTCATCACGAACCCGGGCTACGCCTGCACGTCGGACGATGGCAAGCTTCTGGCCGGCTACGGCGGCATCGACGCCTTCCCGATCTTGGACAGTTTCGACCGGATAGCGGGAACCGGCCTGCCGGGCGCACCGGGTCCTGGGTTGGACGTAAGCGCAATTTGCACGTCGGCTCTAGGCTCCTCGCTCAAAGTCTGCGGGTCCAGGGACGGCGCACTGCCAGGAGTGGTCATGGAATTCCCTGACAGCCCAACGCCACCTGCGGGCAGCGGGGGCCGGCGGGGCGAGTGTGAGGGTGAGGGTTGCTGCTACTACTACAACTGCGATTAGGCCTGGCTGCACGAGATGAGCCACTCGGTCGGTAGGCGCTGGGCTGATTGGCGGCAAGCCGGCAGGCGCAAAATATCCGGCCTTTTGGTCGTGCTCCTGCTGCTCGCTTGCCATTTGGCTTTTGACGGGCCGTTGTCGCGCCTGCGTGAGCGGACGTACGACTTTTATCAGTTTCTCGCCCCACGCCAGGCGACGAGCAATCCTGTCGTGATCGTCTCGATAGACGACGACAGCCTCAAGGCACATGGGCGATGGCCCTGGAACCGTGGCCTCTTGGCCGATCTGGTCGATGGCATCACGCAATCCGGCGCGGCGGTGGTCGGGCTTGCGCTGGTACTCCCCGAGGCTGACACCTCGCCTGAGGGCATGGCCGGAGACAAGCGCCTGGCAGCGGCGCTGTCCAAAAATCGAACGGCTCTTGCCGTCAGCCTGGGCAATGAAGCGACGGTTTCAGAAGCAGAACCCAAAGCCGGCTGGTCGATCGTCGGGCAAGTACCCGATACACTTCCCGGCTTCACCGGTCTTACCGGGTCGCTTGCCGAATTCTCGAACGCCGCCGCAGGCCTAGGCGTGATTCGCACCTTGCCCGATCCCGACGGCGTACTGCGCCATGTGCCGCTGCTCTGGCTTCGCAACACCCCTCAACGCGCGCAGCTGTGGCCGTCTTTCGCACTCGAGCTCCTGCGCCTTTACGCTGGACAGGACGGTTACACAGCCCGGATGAATGCAGCCGGGTTCGACGCACTCAGGATGGCAGGCGCCATTGTGCCGCTCGAGCCGGAGGGGAGCATCCGCCTCTGGGAAACCGCCACCGACACGCCTCGCCTGTCTGCCAGCACTATCCTTTCGGGCCATGGCGATCCGCGGCTGCGGGACGCCATCGCCATTGTCGACCTGTCGGCTGTGGGCCTGACGCAGTACCTGCCCACGCCGACGAGTCCAGCGCGACCAGGAGCGGAGATCCACGCCGATGCGATCGGCCAGATGCTTGCCGGGCGCTTCCTGGCAGAGCCAGCGCACGCGCGTATGCTCGAGCGGCTCTGGTTTCTCCTCAGTGCCGTCGTTTTCATCGGGGTTTCCGGAGTGCTCGCCGGGCGTGTCGTGCTTGGCGCCCTCTCCCTGGCGCTGCTGGCCGTCACGCCGTTCGTGTTCGGCGCTCTCGAGTACAGCCTGCAAGGTGCACTCTATGACCCGCTGCAGCCGGCGCTTGCAACCATCATGGTTGCGGGCTTCGAAGGCTATGTCCTCTACAGGCGCAGCGAGCAGCGCCGGTCCACCCTGACGCGACAGTTCTCCCAATATCTGTCGCCCTCCGTGGTGCAGCGCCTCGCAAGCTCGGACACCGAGGCAATCCTGTCCGGCGAGAAGCGCGAGATCACCATTTTGATCAGCGACATACGTGGCTTCACGACCATGAGCGAACAGCTCGACACCCAAGAGATCGCCAAGGTGGTCAACCATTTCCTCGGCATTGCGACCGATGAGATCCTCAAGCGCGACGGCACCATCGACAAGTTCATGGGCGATGCGGTGCTGGCCTTCTGGAACGCACCGCTAGATCAACCCGATCATCGTGAGCGTGCGCTCGACGCGGGCCTGGCCCTTATCGAGCGGGTGAGGCGCGAAGACGCCGCCTTCACCGCGGATGGCCATCGCTCCATCGAAATCGGCGTCGCCATCGAGACCGGCATCTGCTCGGTAGGCAATTTCGGCTCCGAACGGCGCTTCGATTACACCGCGATCGGCTCCCCCGTGAACCGCGCGGCACGGCTCGAATCGACGACCAAGAAGCTGGGCATCCCCCTGGTGCTTGGACCCGGCTTTGCGGCAGGAGCATCGATGCCGGTCGTCCAGGCGGGCGCCTTTGAGCTCCAGGGTTTCAAGGGCGAGGTGCCGGTTTTCACCGTTCCGGAGATGCAAGCTGCTCAACAAGGTATGAGCCGCGAAGTAGAGAGCCAACGTGGTGAGCAATCTGGCGCCCCCGCCATGGTGGTTGGTTCGCCGCCATCCGTGCAAATGGCGCCGCTTGACCTGACACCCCGAACCCGGAGCATCCGCTGATCGGATCCAGCGGATCGCAAGATGCGATTGTCACGGGCACAGACGGACATCTCGTTTCGGCGACCATCGAGGGATGCGACGGCTTGCGTCACTCGTCCTTGAAAGTCACCTTCATATGTTTGTGCACCATTGAGGCGAGGTCCTCGGCATCCCAGTTCGTTAGCCTGATGCAGCCGTGAGAGAAGGTCTTCCCGATCTTGCCGGGTTCGGGCGTGCCGTGAATGCCGTAGCTTTCGATGGAGAGGTCGATCCAGATTGATCCCACGGGATTGTTAGGGCCGGCAGCAATGGTGAAGGGCCGCTTGGTTTTGACTCCCTTGAATGCAAAATCGGGATCGTAGTGATAGGTCGGGTTGTGCACCACCCTTTGGATCTCTGCCTGCCCACTTGGTGCCGGCTTCTCGTCGCTCCCGATCGAGGCAGGGTAGACGGCAAGCGCTTTATTGGAGGGGTCGAGCACGCGCACCTGATGAGCGCCTTTGTCGACTTCGACGCCGGCAATGGTGGCGGGAGGTTCACCCCGGCCAACATCTGGTACCAGCAGCGTGGTTCCAGCTTTCCTGAATCCGGTGCCTGGGTTTAGCCTCCTGAGCAATGGTTCGCTCACATGGAAGCGCTCCGCCAGCTTCTCGATCGAGTCGTGATAGCCAAGCCTTCTCAGGCGAGCCATCCTCTCCATGCGCCCCGGAATGCGTTTGGTGAAGGGGCCGCGTACATCTTTGCGGGTCAGTTCATAGGTGATCAGAGCTGGGCTGGTGGAGGTTGCCATCAGCTTGTCCCAAGTCGCCTGGGTGAGCTTGCCATCTGGCGCCAGTCCGTTCGACGCCTGGAAGGCCTTGACCGCCTTGGCGAAGTTCTCTCCAAGGCGGCCGTCGATGAGCCCCGGTGAGAAGCGCGCACGATCCAAAAAAATTTGCGCCTTCAGCACGGCAGGATCGAGCCCTTTCGGATCGCCGGCGGAGAATTGCGCCTGATTTACCGCGGCTAGGTCCAGCTTGGCCGCCTCCGTCCCGCCGCATGCGAAGGCGAGTGCAATGGCGAGGAGGAGAAGGAGCCTGATCATCGATTTCACTCCTTACGTTAAATCGCACCTGATCTGCTTCTATGACGCGCTGTGGCAGATCTGGTTCCATTCGCCGGTAGGGGATCATAGGCAACCAGCCTTACGCTGCCGACCGGTCCGAGACGTTTGATGCCCATGCCTTGCCCCTCACGAGAGGCGTTGCTGGCCGCGCAGATCGGCAGTGTAAAAATGGTCTGGCCATGTTGACGTGAGCTTCTACCTTCAAACTGCCCACTACCTGGACCGGCAGTCAAATGGTCTCAGGGCAGCAAGTGAGGAGATGCGCTGGGAACCGGCTTATCGGGCGGGTATTCTATTGATCTTCGGTATCGATAGATCCATGTTCCGTCGTCACTGTGATCGCGTTGTCGCCCGCGATTGCTCTAGCGTATTCGAAGCGCTCCAACTTCTGTTCTGCCGACAGGCCTTTGAACATCGCGGTGGCCGAGTTCGTGATTTTGAAGTCGCCGCAACTCGGACAGCGAAACTCCCGGATGTCGCCAACTGTCTCCGAATTAACGAGTGCCTGCTCATCTGTGATAGGGCAAATTGCGGCCATCCAAGCCATCGTGGTCCTCCGTCCTAAGGCCGTCCTCGATTACCCAAAAGGCATCGTCGAGTGCAAAATCCATTCTACCGACGCTCACCCCACTAGAGTACTCCACCGAGTAGATTGCGCTCTCCACTCTCCAACCCGGAATGTCGATTAAAGCCGAGTTCCTCGGCGAGCGATTTGCTGGTGAGCGGTAGGCGCTCTCGCTCAGGAGCCTCTCCCAAACGATCGGAGATGTTCATGTAGCGTCGGGCAGGACCGAAGGGCCGGAACGTGGCGTTTTCATCTCTTCGGCAATCACCAGTAGCGCCTCCAGAGCGACGGCGATCCCCGACATCACCGTACTTATGTCTGCGCTGCCGCCGAGCGTCGAAAGTTCGGCCGCTCGCGTTTGCATGCTTTGGCTCAGCTCTTGTAACTTCAGGCGCAGTTCGTCATCCATGTATGTTCTCCAAGCTTGACGCTGGAGGAACGCGCCTGCTTACAACCCGTTCCGCCGGTAGCCGCAGAGAACCAGAGACACCGCAGATGCTACAACTCGCGCTGTGGCGGCGCTTAGGATGGGCGGTGGATTGAGCCTCAGCGACTGACCGTCGGCAAATAGCGGATGCTTCAGTCTCGAAAAGGTGCTGGACGGCTCGATATGCACCGCCCCTTGGCCCTGGGTGCTGGTCCCATGCACAGTAAGGCCGTGCAAGTGCGCGCGGCCTCTGGGCTCAACATTCCAGTCGTCATGGTCCAAAGTTGTCCCAAGGTGGGTTCTCACCAAAGTGGGCGGCGAGAAGCGTCACGAAGCTTTGAACTTTGGCAGAAAGATGCCTTCTTGACGGGTACATCGCGTAGATCGACCGGCTTACCGGCTTGAACTGGGGCATCACTGTCTCCAGTTGGCCCGAACGAATGGCTTCTCCAACAAGGAAAGTGGGGCAAAGTACTATGCCTGCTCCACCCAGCGCCGCATCGCGCAGGAGCTGCCCGTTCGTTGCCGTCATCCGTGCAGTGATTTTTACCGCCACTTCCCCCTTTGGTCCGTCGAACCGCCATTTTCCGCGGCTGGCGCGCAACGCGTAGTCCAGACAATCATGGTCGTGGAGATCCGACGGCTTTGTGGGACGCCCGCGTCTGTCCAGATAATCGCGCGAAGCGCAGACCACCTCGCGTGAAGGCGCGATTCGGCGAGCAACCAGATTGGAAACCGTGAGTGGAGCGATTTACCGCGACATCCAGGCCCTCTTCCACGATGTCAACCACACGGTCGTCCAACACCAACTCAACCGACACCTCCGGGTAGACCGCGAGATATTCTGCAACGACTCTCCCAAGGTGCATCGCGCCGAAGGAGATCGGCGCGCTGACACGCAGTGAGCCGGTGGGACGTGTCTTGCTCTCGGCCGCGCTCGTACGAACTTCCTCGACATCCTCGATTATGCGCAGACTGCGCTCGTAGACGGAGGCGCCGAGCTCTGTCAGGCTTATGCGCCGGGTCGTCCGGTTGAGAAGGCGTGCGCCAAGCCACTCTTCCAGCATCTGGACATGTTTGCTCACGGCCGCTGGCGATAGTCGCATCCGCTTGGCCGCTCCAGCGAAGCTGCCTTCACCGACGACGTTGGCAAACACGGTCATGCTGGTCAGCCGGTCCAACTGCAATCACCTCTTTCATTCACGTTTCGTGAATTCACCATCCATATCTCCCTCAATTATCAATCCGCAGTGGACAGATTATCTGAAACCAGGCCGGGATCAATTGCCCGATCCGTCTCTCTAACGTTTGCCCGAAACGTTGGCGTCGAGTGCCTTCTCGCGGGCTGGAGGTGATCATGTCTCTGACCAAAGCAGCCCTTCGGGAGAAACAGGGAGCCACTTTTCGCATGTGGCTCTCCGTGCTCACTGTATCGCTGGGTATTTTTTCGATGATCACTGCGGAGCAACTCCCTGTGGGGCTGATTCCGGCAATTTCTTCCGAGTTGAATGTCTCTATTGGGAGTGGCGGTCTCACGGTGACGATACCCGGCGTAATTGCGGCGTTCGCTTCTATCGGTTTGCCGTTGGCAGTGGGGAGGCTCGACCGGCGTATTCTGATGGCGGGCCTGCTCGCGGTAATGGCTGCGGCGAGCGTGATTTCAGCGCTCGCAACGAACTTTCCCGTTCTGCTCGCGTCCAGGCTGCTCGTCGGGATCACCATCGGTGGCTTTTGGGCGATAGCCGGAAGCATCGCAGTACGCCTTGTTCCTGGACCGTCCGTGCCGCGCGCCATGACTACTGTCTTCGGCGGTGTAAGTGCCGCTGCGGTGCTGGGCGTGCCGGCCGGCACGATCATCGGTGATCTAGTCGGCTGGCGCGGCGCGTTCTGGTCTCTCGCCGGCCTGAGCTTTGCCATACTGCTCGCCGCCCTGCTTGTGCTTCCGAAGCTGGAGGCGGCGCAGCCTGTGGAGGTGAAAGCCCTGCGTGCGCAATTGCGCAATCCCGCCCTCCTGTCGGGCGTGGTTGCGACCGCACTGCTGGTGGCTGCCCACTACGGTGCCTACACTTTCGTGAGCCCGGTGTTGCTGGAGGTCTCGGGCGTCACTGCAGGGAGCATAGGTTGGTTACTGTTGGGGTATGGCATTCTCGGAATGATTGGCAACGCCGTCGCAGGCGTCTGGGCCGCCAAATCCGTCGGTCGCACATTGGCCTGCATCGTCATTGGGCTCGGCGCCACGCTGGCTCTCTTCCCGTTGCTCGGGGTCACGCCGCTCACAGGAACCATCCTGCTGCTGGTGTGGGGCTTCGCGTATGGCGCGGCGCCCATCACGCTGCAGACGTGGGTGCTGAGTGCAGCACCAGAAAGCGCGGAGACCGCGACGGCCATCTACTGCTTCACTTTCAATCTTGCCATCTCCGTGGGTACCCTAGCGACCAGTCAGATCGTCGACACGATGGGCGTGAACAGGGTCCTCTGGGTCGACTCCGCCATCATCCTGCTGGTGCTGCTGCCGGTGTGCCGCGCACCCATGCTTAACCGGAACATCGGAAACTCGTAGACAGCAAGCCATCCTGTGCCGCCCATCTGGCAATGATGTGATAGGTTGAAGTAGATCTTCGTTTCCTCTGTCTTGAAAGTCACGCGCGTCACATCAAACGCGGGTTCCGCCGCACCGTGCGGGTGCCGATGCTTTGCGCCCCCGGAGGACAACTGGCTACTTGAAAAAGGACTTGATCCCCTCGTCGATATGTGTGCTGATATGAGATCGATCTCATGCCGCGCTCTCAATTGCTGTTTCTCTACGAGAGCGCGCTCTGGGAAGCATATGTCTGAATGACGATGAAGAGGGAGGTTCAAGTGAGGAAATTGATCGCGTGGCTGACCTTGGCCACTACCACGCTCGCGTTCGCGTCTGCGGCCTCGGCGGGTGAAACCATCGACCGGGTTACCTCGAAGAAGGCAATGGTGGTCGCCACAAACAGCGGTTGGCCGCCGCAGAGTTTCCTCGACGACAGCAATCAGTTGGTCGGCTTCGATATCGACGTCTCGAAGGAGATCGCAAGGCGCCTCGGTGTGGAGGTCAGTTTCGACACGCCGGACTGGGCGACGATGACGGGCGGCCATTGGCAGGGACGCTACGATCTGGGTGTCGGCTCGGTGACGCCGACCAAAGCGCGGGCCAAGGTGATCGATTTCGAAGGCATCTATTATTATAGCCCCTACGTTTACGTGGTTCACAAGGACAGCCCGGCCAAATCGGTCGCCGACCTGAACGGTAAGATCATCGGCGTCGAGACCGCCACCACGTCGGAGGATTTCATCCGCAGACAACTCGAGATCGATGCTCCCGGCCTGCCGCCCATCGAATACAAGCTGGAGCCCGGTGAGATCAGGACTTTCGCCGACTCAATGCTGCCGTTCGACGATTTGAGGCTCGGCGACGGCGTGCGCCTCAACGCGGTCATCGCACCAGAACAGACGGCTCAGAACGCGATAAAGAACGGCTACCCGTTGCGTGTCCTGGAAGGCGGCTATGCCTTCCGTGAGCCACTGGTGGTGATCGCGGAAAAAGGTGATGCCGAGTGGAATGCCAAGATCGGCGGCATTCTCGACGAGATGAAGAAGGACGGTACCCTCGCGAAACTGACCACCAAGTGGTACGGCAAGGATTACAGCTCTGACTGAGAGGCATCGTGGATAAAGCTTGGGCGGGGTGCATTCAATTGAACATCCCGCTCCATCTGTTTTGTTTCAGCCGCATTTCCACGACACCGGGCGGCTCCGCCTGCCTGCAAAATGCTCTAGTGCCGCCACCTCATCTATTGATCATGACATGTCCTGACACCTATTACCGACGCACGCTTGCCGACAACACCATCAGGCCGCCGCTGAGCGGCGTTTCCGAGTGCGAGACAGTCGTTGTCGGCGGCGGACTGGCCGGCCTGACGACGGCGTTGCAGCTGGCTCGCGCCGGCCAGCAGGTCGTCGTTCTTGAGGCGCAGCGGATAGGCTTCGGCGCCTCCGGTCGCAATGGCGGCTTCGTCAATCCCGGTTTCGCCACCGGCACCGACAACATCGCCGCGATGGCCGGCGTCGACGCGGCACAAAAACTGCACCGCCTGTCCATCGAAGGCGTCGACTTCGTGCGGCAGACGATCCGCGATCTAGACATCAAGGCGGCAGAGCCGCGCTCCGGTATATTGAGCGTGCTTCGCCACGATGGCGGCGCCGCGCTCAAGGCATATGCGGAGCAACTGGCGCGGGATTTCGACTATCGGCTCGACTATCTCGATCGCGACCAGGTGCGAGCGGTGCTGAATTCCGATCGCTACCACCAAGGTTTGCGCGATCCCAGCGCCTTCCACATGCATCCGCTTAACTATCTGCGCGCCGTTGCGGGCGAGATCGAACGGCTGGGCGGCAGGATATACGAGAGAACGGCTGCCGTTGAAGCCAACCTTGACGGCGCCGAAAAGATCTTGCGCACCGACAGCGGCGAAGTGCGCGCCCGCCTGGCCGTAGTTGCCACCGGCGGATATACGGGCCCACTGGTCGGCCGGCTGCAGCGGGCATTTCTGCCTATCGCCACTTACGTTATGGTGAGCGAGGAGGCGCCTGACCTCATCGCCAAGGCGATTACGACGACCGACGCCGTCGGCGATAACCGTCGCGCAGGCGATTATTACCGTGTTGTCGAAGACGGCAGGCGGCTGCTCTGGGGAGGGCGCATCACCACCCGGGCAGCCTCATCGGGCGTGTTGGCGAGGCAATTGCGCCGTGAGATGGTCACCACTTATCCGCAGCTCGAACACCTCAAGACCGAACTCGCCTGGTCCGGGCTCATGTCTTATGCCCGGCACATGATGCCCCAGATAGGCCCGTTGCAGCCGGGCGTCTGGTACCTCACGGCTTTTGGTGGCCATGGCATCAACACCACGGCGATCGCCGGCAAGTTGATCGCCGAAGCCATACTGGGACAATCGGACCGCTACCGGCTGTTCACACCCTTCGGCCTTGCCTGGGCGGGCGGCCCGGCTGGACTTGCGGTTGCGCAACTCACCTACTGGAAGCTGCAGGCGCAGGATTGGTGGCGCGAGCGGGCCCGCTGACCGCAGGGAGATCGAAGACGTGATCGGCCGACTATTGCTCAACCACCCGGACGCGGCGCGCCGCGTTGGCGTATTCTTCGTGCTCGCCGCCATCGCCGCCGGCCTGTATGGGCTCGGCATCAAAGCCAGTTGGCTCGGCAAGCTCGTTCCGGGGTCGGTCGAGTGGCTCGCCGCCAACCCGGACGTCGGGCGGGCGGTCTCGGCGGTGCTGATCGCATTGATCTTGGTGGCGAACTGGAACGCGCTGCGGTATCTCAGCCGCAAACAGCAGATTGTGGCAGTTTGGATAGAGCTGTTCGTGTTGCTAATGTTGTTTTTCTATTCCTTCGACCTGTCCTTCGCGTTCATCGCCAAGAAGATCGGCTTCCTCGTCTCGAAGGGTGTGGTGACGACCCTCTACATTTCGGCCATTTCGATCGCCATCGCCACCCTCATCGCCTTCGTTGGCGCCATCGCCAAACTTTCCCGCAACGGCGTGGTCTATGGCTTGGCGACCTTCTATACCTCTCTGTTTCGTGGCTTGCCGTTGTTGATGCAGATCTACATCATCTATCTCGGCCTGCCGCAGATTGGCTACGTGATCGGCGCCGTGCCGGCCGGCATCATGGCGCTGTCGCTCTGCTACGGCGCGTACATGACCGAGATCTTCCGCGCCGGCATCGAAAGCATCTCGCGCGGCCAGACCGAGGGTGCTACGGCACTCGGCCTTAGCGCTAACCAGACGATGTTCCTGGTCATCCTGCCGCAGGCGATGCGGGTCATCGTGCCGCCGACCGGCAACCAGTTCATTGCGATGCTGAAGGATTCTTCGCTGGTCTCGGTGGTCGGGGTCTGGGAGATCATGTATCTCGCACGCACGCAGGGCCAGACCGAGTTCCGCCACATCGAGATGCTCATCACCGCCTCAATGATCTATTGGCTGCTCTCGATGGGGCTCGAGTTCCTGCAGTCGCGGATCGAAGACCGGTTCGGGCGCTCACTCAAGCGCTGATCGTCATCCGTGATTTTCGCCAAAGCGAGTTGCACAGCACCGCAACAGCCAGCTTCGGAGAGCAGCTGCAGATTGTACGCCACAGCACGCCGTTCGGCGACGCCGTCAAGGGTGAATCAACCCGGTATTTCATCGGCTTAGCCTGATCGGAGGGCAGAATAGAGCAAGTGCTGGACGAGCATGTTCGTTGGCCGACTGCCCGGCAACTTCGACCGATTGCTGGATTTCACCCGCGCCAACAAATCGATAAAATCAACGACTTTAACATATCCTCCGGGCCAACCATTATCGCTATGTATCGATGGTAGCCGAGTTCGCCAAGTGGTTCGCCAATAGGTTTGTCAGGCAGTGGTTTGCGCGTTGCCAGCCGCACGACTCGGTCCATGCCCTGCACAGCCAAACGCACCGGCGAGGCTTCCCGGGAATGAAGCTCGGCATGGTGTTTCGTTCCCTTGAAGTGGGCGTGTTTGGGGGAAGACCGTAGTCGGCGCGTTCGCGCCCGATGGAATTTTCGAAGAGTTGTTTCCAACGGCGGGAACGAACCAAACTTCCATGCATTTAGCTCTGGCTTCGTTCATTCACTCTTTCTTCTGGGAGCTGGACCATTGTCATCCGGAGGCTATCTCTTGGCCGACCAACAAACCAATGACGTTTCCATCGTTGATCTGATACCTGCCCTGCGGGCTTTCGCGCGCACCTTCTGCCGCGTTCCAGACGATGCCGACGATCTGGTGCAGGAAACGTTGACCAAAGGGCTCGCCAACATCGACAAGTTCGAACCCGGTACACGCATGAAGTCGTGGCTCTTCACCATCATGCGCAACACCTACTACACCCGGATCAAGATCGCTGCACGGGAAGCGCCAGGCCTTCTCGACTGCGCGTCTTCGAGACCGATTTCGGAAGCTACCCAGGAATGGACCGTTCAGAGCAAGGAAGTTCACGGCGCCATCCAAAAGCTGCCCGAACATCAGCGCGAGGTGCTGATGCTGATCGGCGTTTTAGGAGTGGGCTACGAGGAAACCGCCGAAATCTGCGGCTGCGCGGTAGGGACGGTCAAGAGCCGGCTGAACCGTGCCCGCGCCAACATCCTTGAGCTACTCGGGGAGAGCTCTCTGCAGACATTGATAGAGAGACGAAATCAGCTGTCGGATGGTCAGCTCGATATAGAGGTCGACAACCGCAGATAGTCAGCTCTTCACGTCTCGCCGACGCTTCTCGACGAGAGCGTTTTGCAATTCGATCGCCAGCTTGGAGAGGCGGTCCGGTATCTTTTCCTGCTCTATGGCGGCCAGGAGGGAAGCAATCTCCTGATCCACTGCCATCTCGACAACCAGATCCGTGGTATCGTCGCTCGAATGAGACATCACGTTCTCTTGATAGCATCCCTAGATCCAAGTCTGATGATGAGCGCTCGGCACTACAAGGCGTTGTCGACCGCCGAGAGGCTCACCGGCGGCCCTTGCACAGTTTTTCCTCCGTGCCGCGGCAAGACGCGGCGCGGTGGCGTCAGTCCTTCAGCAACCGGTTTGCGGCGTGATCCTGAAATTGATCGGACTTGATTCGATTGCCGTCCAGCCCGCGCTCTCGGCCATGTTGCTTCCTGTCGCGGTTGGACAAAACCGCGTTTTCCTCGATCTTGTCCTTGTCCAAGGTGGTCATTGCGCCGGCGCCGGCACCTTTGCCTTGGCTGCCTTGGCCGAAATGCTTTTTGCCGCCGGATGCCATGATCTCCTCCTTCGAATCCAGGACACCGATCGGTGCCGACGCCCGAACCGGCATCGCGCTGTAATGTTCCGTCTCACCCAGCAAGCAGGAAGGCGTCGCCATCCCATGACCGAAACGGCTTCTCGCCGTCGATGACGACCCGCAATTGGTGAGCTTGCGCAAGACGGCCGATGTCGGCCCGGTCCAAAGAAAGCGATCCGCGATAAGAATAGTTCAGCAATGCGAGCCGGCCCGGCCGTTTGAGAACGCGCGCAATTTCATCGAAAAGCCGCTCAGCCATGCCGGCCAGGACCAGGTAGGGAAAGCTGTCGACCGCCAACACGCAATCGAAACTGTCGTCGTCGAAGTCGGCCAGATCGAGACCGGAGGTTTGGCGCAGTTCGACATTGCCGAGCGCTTCGCATTGCTCGGAGGCGATAGAGATCATCCGCGATGATATGTCGATGCCGACCATCCGCTTGAAGGAATTGGACAGCGCGCGCTCGAAACGTCCGATGCCGCAACCGATGTCGAGAATGTCTCGTTCAATTCCGGTGAATTCTCGCGCCTCGAGCCATTCAACGATTTCGTCGGTCATGGCTGTCAGCCGCCCGTCATCGCCAAGGGATCCTAACTGGACACTTGCGGCTGTCGAAATTGCTGCCGCGGCATCAAAACTCGAGGCCAGCCGCGTGACGACGGCAATATCCGTCTCGCCGTTACCGCGTTCATGCCGAACGGCGCCGCCTGTCGCTCGCAAAGTGGCAAGGACGCCCGGTCTGTGGCGCAGCAGTCCAGCGACCTTTCGCAGTCTTTCAGCATCGCCGGTATCCGCAGGACGGACTTTCAGCACGAACTCCGCCAATTCCGCCGCTTCAATTGTGGGCGGCAGGTGAAGCGCCAGCCTGACGAGAACAGCTTCGGCGCAGGCACCATCGGCCATGCAATCTTCGACCGCCCGTCTGACCGATGTCCGGCGCTGCGCGTGCACACTCATGACATCAACTCCGCGTCCAGATCCTCCGCATCGTCCACCTGTCGACGGCGCCCCAGCCATATTTGTAGGCCTCCTGACCGCGCAGGAAGTCGAACTCGCGCGCATCTTCGCGGATCGACTCCGCGATCGCGTGGCCGATCAGGATCGCACCTGGGCTCTCCTCGGCATAAGCAGGATCTAGGCCGCCGAGATAGGCATAGGCGCGGCCGCGGTGGTGAAATCCGTAATAGGCGGCGACAGTCGTGCCATCGATCGCGAGCAACCAGCATCGGACCAGACCGTGAGCATCGAGCAAGGGAAGTGAAAGCCCATGGAAGTGCTGCACGGCGGGGTCGGCCAATACACCACCTCCATGTCCAACCCAGCGTGCATGGTGCAGGCGGATCAATTGGTTCAGGAAGTTCTGATCGCCCCGGGCTGACGCCAACGCGAGCCGGCCGCGTCTGGACGCCGCTTGACGCGCCCGGCGCAACTGGCGCCTACGCCGAGCGGGAACGCAGCCGGCCAACGTTTCGTCGCCGGCAACAGCAAGCACGGGGCAGGCTGCATGAATTGCCGGCCTCTCGACCGTTAAACCGGGATGCGCGATCGTAAGACCGGCACTGTTTTGCGGCAGATCAGACAAGATCCATTGTGACCACCCGACGGAGCAGATCGTTTCGGCAATGGTGGCGACAACCGCCGCCTCGATATCCCGGACAGCCAGGATGTCCAGATAATCACTGAGCGAAATACCGACCGGAAGCAGCTTCGAACCGGCCGTTCCATGCTCGAGATAGAGTGGCGCCAGCCCGACCAGATCGCCGCCACGCCAGACCGCAACTGTCGCCAGTTCACCGGGTGCGAATGCGCGCCACCATGGCACCAGCCAAGCGGGGGATTGGAACGGCGTCGCAGAGGAGCTCTGCTCCCATAGTTTCCACCAGTGCGGCGTCAAGGCATCGAATTTTACGGGGTCATCGATGATTTCGCTGCGCAACACTGCTTTTCTCACGGTGCCGCTGCGAAGCGCCGGCAATCTGTGCCAAGTTGTGCCAGCGCCTGATAGGCAGCCATATACGACGAGATCATCCGTTCCAGCGAAAACCGCCGTCGCGCCTCCACCCGGCACGCCTCGGCGTCCAGGCTGGGCGCCGCAAGAATGGCTTGGGCCATCTCGTCGACTGTGTTGACGAGAAAGCCCGTCCTGCCGTGCTCGATGACATCCGCAAGCGCACCATTCGGGAATGCGACCACCGGGGTACCGCAGGCGAGGGCTTCCATGGCGACAAGCGAGCTTGTCTCGGCGGCGAGGCTTGGAATGACCAGACAGCGGGCTGCGTTGAGAAAGCGCCTCTTGGCGTTAAAACCGAGCGGGCCCAGGAAGCGGCGGCGAGCATCAAGACGGGATTGGACCTCGTCGCGAAAGTAGCGCGTATGTGTTTCGTAGGGGTAGACCTTGCCGCCGATGACCAGGGGCACGCCCGCCTGTTTGGCCGCGTCCAGGGCCAGGTGAATGCCCTTTTCCGGGCAGACCCGGCTGAGAACCAGGGCAAAGTCTCGCTTCGGCTGCACCAGGCTCAGTGCTTCGATGTCAACGCCGTTGGGAATCGGCGCCACCAGTCTGGCCTCTGGTGGCGCCGTTTGCTGCTGGGTGGGCGAGACCGCATGGAGCCACAGGTCGTCGCGCGTCGGTCGCAGAGCCTCGGCCGGATACCAGTCCAAGGGCAGGTGGAGGCTCACCAGGGTCGGACCATCGTCGGGCAGATAGGCATGAAAATCGATGCCGTGCAGATGAACCACATCGATCGGCCATCGGGCGCGGGCAGCGGCGATCGCTTTGCGATGAGCCTGCTGCGCGCGGCTCTTCGCCGCCTCGTCGAGCACGCCGTTTTCAGCCGGTATTTCCACAAGGGTACCGCTCGCGCTGGAGCCGCGGCAGCCAATGACGATAGAGCGGTGGCCGGCGCGAACCAGCCCCCGATCGAGCATCGACAGAACCTGTTCGGCACCGCCGACAGCATCGGGTCCGACGGGTGCGAGAGGGTAGGCGACATTGAGGACAGTGAGCGCCGCGGCTGGTTGCGCCTCGGTCCCGTATGCCGCACCACCTGTCGATGATGCCGCTAATTCGTCCAATGTATCAGGCGTCTGATGCATGGCAGCATGACACTTTCACGCTGCCGAGGCCCGCCGCGTCGGGAGCGAAGCGGACGTCATGCCGGGCGCATAGCGGCGGATCATGGTTGCGCAGAATTCCGCGAACTCCTCCGGCGCCAGTGGCGGGCTGGTGTGGTGGGGCATCATTCCCCGATGCTGCGGTGTAAAGCAAAAGGTGACCGTCACGTCGAAATCGGCGAGTGCCTCCATCTGCCGGTCGAACCAGTCCAGCGCGTTCGGCCGGAAGCTGTCTGCCCAGGAAAGCCCCGTGCGCATATTGGTGACGCCCAGCCGCTTCATCCAGGCGACGGCATCGTCCAGCCGGGGGTCCTCGAAATGAAACCACTGCACCAGCCCCATTGCGGGCGTGTAGCGCAGGAACTCCTCCAGCGCAGGTTTTGGCGTACCGTCCTGGCGCAGCAGCCCCATGTGGAAATGTCGATAGTAAGAAGAGCCCTCCGCCTCGCGATGCCGCGTCGTTGCTTCCCATTCGCGCGGAAGATCGTAGAGGCTGTACCACTGGATGCGTGGTGCGTTGCCAATCAGCAACTCGGCGGTGCGCTTGAGCCCCCAAACCTGGATTTCTTCCGCGCCGAAGGTCGATACGCCGACTTCGCTGACCCAGATGGGAAGGTTGGTGACGGTCGCGATCTCGCCGATCTTCTGTGGCCATTCGTGGATCTGCCACAGGTTCCAGTCGAGCGGAAAGCCGTGCACGGCGACGGCATCGACATGGTCCAGCACGCCGAATTCCTTCATGCGGGTGATAAAGCCCGGATCTATCGGCGAGATGCCACCGAGTACTTTCGTCAAAGACGGGTTCTCCGACGCGATTGCGTCAGCCGACAAGATCGCCATCCTGGCAAAGCGGCTCCAATCGGGATCGAGCTCTGGGTCCCAATGCGATTTGTTGTTGGGCTCGTTCCAGATCATGGCGGCTTCAATCATGGAGCTGTCCTTTCGAGGGGTAGATGGCGCCGCCGCCGGCCGGGTCCCCGGCTGCGCGGCAGAAATAGACCTCCTGCTCGGGGTGCAGAACGATCTCGAAACCGGCGCTGCGCAGCATCGCTTCGGTGCAGGCGCGGTTTGGAATCCACCAGTTGGTGGGATCGTCGGCATAGCGGTGCTCGATGAAATGCAGCTTGGGAAACTGCGGCTGGTCGAACAGGTCATGCGTCCAGAAATGATAGTTTTCTTCCAACTCGGGCAGATCCGCGCTGCCGCGCTGCATGGACTGGAAGATCATCAGGTCACGGGCGACATGTTCGCGGATCAGGTCGAGCGCGAGCAAGGGGTGGCGCAAATGGTAAAGCACTCCCATGAACAGCACGACATCGAACGTCTCGCGCAGCGAGCCGACGTCGTAGACCGAAAGCTTCTGGAATTCGATCTCGCAATCGGCAACCTCGGCGGCAAAGCGAGCCTGCGCCAGGTAGGCGTCATCGAAATCGATGCCGAGGACACGGTCAGCACCTCGCCGTTTCATCTCGATGGAGTAAAATCCTGCATTGCAGCCGATATCGAGTACGGCCTTGCCCCTCAGATCAGCGGGAATGGCATTGGCAAATTTGCGCCATTTGATCAGCGGGTAGTTGCCCAGAAAATGGTTGGGAGCGGTTTCGACGCCGGCAAGTTCCATGTTGTGGAACCATGGGCCGAGCGCATCGATGCGGCGGCGGATTTCGGCATGGGAATGCAGCATGGCTCAGGCTCCTTCGCCAGGAACGACGGGTACATGCGACTGCGCGCCGGGCATGATCATGGTGGGCCGGCGCTGCGCGGATGAGGCGTCGTTTTCAAGCAACCGCAGAGCTGTTCGATAGCCGTTGAAAGTGCCGACATCGACATAGTCCGACCCAGCCCTGACACCAAAAGCTGTACCGCCGGCCGCAATATAGGCGTTGACCAAAGTGCCGATATATTCGTCACTGCGCTCGCGCTCACGCCAGAGTGCCGCAAGCTGATGCAGGATATGGCCCGGCATCTTGAACGCACCCCAAATCCAGTTCGTGGCGGCATCCTGTCGTTTGACCTGGATTTCGATCACGCGCTCGTGGACGTCGGTGACGACGGCGTCGAAGAATTCCGGCTGATCCACCGGGAAAAGCAGAAATGAGAGCTGATCGTCGGGCAAATGGCGGAAACCGTCCTCGGGAAACCAGATCGTATCGGGAAGGCCGACCAGGACGACCTCGTCGGGCGCGACGAGGGGCGCCGCCCGGAAGATCGCATCGCACAGACCGACGGGGTTCGGCTGCACCACGAAGAGAGCCGCCGCGTCACCGTAGCCGGCGGCGTAGTATTCAAGGATGTCGGATTTGCCCGATCCGATGATGAAGCAAATCTTGTCGACGCCGGCCTGCACCATGCGCCGTACCAGATACTCGCTCACGGCGCAGGGACGCTCGGTCTGTCCATCGATCCGGCTACCGACCGGCAGCAGCTCTTTCGAGAAGCCGAGCGGCTGAATGCGGCTGCCGCGCCCGGCAGCGGGTACGATGCCCAACATCAAACCGCTTCCCTCATCGGTTCGCCGGGAGATCTTTGAAAGGCATCGTTCAGGATGCGATCCAGTTCCGCCGCGCGCCGTGCGGAAGTGTGTTCGCCCAAGACCCGGTCGCGGGCACGCCTTCGAATGCCGTCGAGCTCGCGCTCCGGCAATCGCAATGCGGCGACCACATCATCGGTGTCATGCGCCAACAAGATTTCGCGGCCGGGTTCGAAAAATTCGGCCAGGCCCGGCCATGCATCGGTGACGATGGCAGCCCCACACGCGGCCGCTTCGAAGAGCCGTCCCGACGGGCACCAGCCCTTTTGCGCCATCGCCTCCCGGGTGACGTTCAATGTAAGGCGAGATGATGAGAAGAAAGCCGGATGATCGGCGGGCGGAAGATGCCTGACAAAGAAGATATTGTCGCTCCATGGGAATTCCTGCGGATATTGCGCGCCGCCAATGATGAAGCGGTGGTCAGGCAGGCGCGCGGCCGGGCGGACCAGCAGCTTTTCGACGCCGGCCTGGCGATCCGCCGCGTAGGTTCCGAGATAGGACAGATCACCGGCGAATTCGGCCCGCTTCTCTGCCGGCCGGTGTTGGTCGGGATCGACATGCCCATAGAGCGGCACCACGTGACGCGCGCCCAAAACCGACTTAAGCGCCTCGATCGCAGAGCCGCCGGTGTAACTCAAAACGAGGTCGAAATCGGCGAGACCCTCAGGTCCGAAATAGGGCGGACGCTCGCCTTGCTCGATGCGGGCAAGCGTGACCGGAGTGTCGAGATCGTAGAAGACACGCAATCCGCGACCTGTCTGCTGCGCCAGCCGCGAGGCCTCCACGGCGTCGGCACAGTAGGAGGTGACGACGACGACATCCGCTTGCTTCATTGCCCGCTCCGCAACGCGACGGATGTCCTCCCAGTCCGGATAAATGACGACGTTGCCGCCATCGAGCCGATCGAGATCACGCGTCCCGGCATAGTAGGGGGTATCGCGTTCGAAGAAGGTGATGGACCATCCCAGCCGACCCAGGGCGCGGATCAGTCCCCGCCAGAGCGTGGCATGGCCGTTGCCCCATGATGATGTAACGGTGAGACCGAAAATGACCATCTGCATCCGGAAAGTCCTCGTCAGGCAGCTTCGTTCATTCGCAGGAGCTTGGAGCCCCAGTCACCCGACACGATCGTCGTGATCGAGGCTGGATCGATGTCGAAGCGGAAGCAGTCGCCGACCGGCAAGCCAAGCACCTTGCAGACGGCGGCTTTGATCACGTCGGCGTGGCTGACCAGGGCGACACACTGATTCGGATGCCGCTCGCGCACTGCGTTCATCAGTGCGACGATCCGCTCCTGGACATCCAGCATGGTCTCGCCGCTCGGTGTCCTGGCCTCCTGCCGCTGGTCGTTCCACGCCCGCCAGCCGGCGTCGCCGTTCAACTCGTCGAAGGTCTTTCCCGACCAATCGCCGAAATCGATCTCGTCGAGTTCGGCGCAGATCGCGATTTCACCGACGCCGCAGGCAAGCGCGATCGGCACGGCCGTCTCTTGCGTACGCTCACGCGGGCTGCACAAGATGGCTTCAATCGGCTCCCGGGCCATGCGGCCACCAAGATGCGCGGCCTGCGCCTTCCCAGCCTCGCCAAGGCAAACGCCGTCCATTCGTCCTGCAAGATAGGAGCCGACATTGTCGTGCGCTGCATGACGGATCAAAAAGAACGTTGTCGTCATTCCGCGGCATCCAGCAAAGGCTCGTCCTTGCCGGCGATGAAAGCGAGCGTGCGCTGCCGCGCTTCGGCGTCGGTGAACTGTTCGGGAGGCGACTTCATGAAATAGCTGCAGGGGCCGGTCAGTGCTCCCGCTATGCCGCGATCGAGCGCAAGCTTGGCGCAGCGTATCGCATCGATCACCACGCCGGCTGAATTTGGAGAATCCCAGACTTCCAGCTTGAGCTCGGCGTTGAGCGGCACGCCGCCGAAGGTCGTCCCTTCCACTCGGATATAGGCCCATTTGCGATCAGTCAGCCACGGTACGTGGTCGCTGGGTCCGACATGAATATTGCCCGGCTCCAGGGGAACATCGAACTGGCTGGCCACGGACTGGGTCTTGGAAATTTTCTTTGATTCCAGCCGCTCGCGTTCCAGCATGTTGAGGAAGTCGGTGTTGCCGCCGAAATTCAGCTGATAAGTGCGATCGATGCGCACGCCGCGCTCGCGGAAGAGATTGGCCAGCAGGCGGTGAACGATGGTCGCCCCGACCTGGCTCTTGATATCATCGCCGACCAGCGGCAGCCCTCGCTGCTCGAAGCGCCGGCGCCATTCCGGACGTGAGGCGATGAAAACGGGTATGCAGTTGACGAAGGCGCAGCCGGCCTCAAGCGCGCATTCGGCGTAGAAGCGCGTCGCCTCCTCGGAGCCCACCGGCAGGTAAGAGACCAGCACGTCGGCGCCGCTGTTGCGCAAGATTTCGCTGACGTCGGCAACCGGCTCCGGCGCCTCCTCGATTTCGTCGCGCAAGTATTTTCCGATGCCGTCAAGTGTCGGTCCGCGCTCGACGCGAACGCCGTTTGCCGCCGCATCGGCAAAGCGGAACGTGTTGTTCGGGGCGGCGTAGATTGCTTCAGCGACGTCGAGGCCAACCTTGCTCCTGGCGACGTCGAATGCGCAGACAATCTCGATGTCGTCGACATGGTAACCGCCGAGGTCGGCATGCATCAGCCCTGGGATTGGTTCGTTGCTTTTTGCGTGACGATAATAGGAGAGGCCCTGCACCAGGGAGGATGCGCAATTGCCGACCCCGACGATACCGACACGAACCTTTTTCGATCCCACGAAACTGCCGCCCTATGCTGTTCAAAGGTAAGTTCCTGCCGCCGAACCACCAGCGTGCCGGAATGTTCCTTGGCCTGCCGAAAAATTGCGCAAGACAGCATGGATCGAAGCAGCGCTCGCGGCGTTGCCGCAAGGCAAAGCATTGGAAAACCGATCGATGATCGTTTACGGCGACCAGAAGCGGAGGCAGAGCGCAGAACGGCTTCGCGAAGCTGCCAGCGAGATTGCTCAAAGTCTGGACCGCATGGCTCATGGCGTCCGACGCCATGCCGCGTTGGTCGGCCTATTCATCAGCGTATCGGAACTGGTTCGCGCGCTTGCCGATGTCGATTTCGAGGCCAGGGGCATCGACATCTTTTCGCCGCGGCAACAGCAAGGCGCCAGATTGCTGGTTGGTCTTGCGGCAGAGGTGGCGAAGTCGTGGCGAAGCGGTTTCGCCATGGGCGGTGGCATCGAGCCGGGACTTCTCCAACTGCTGGACGGGTTGGATTGCGAGGCTGAGGTTCTGACCGGTTCTGCCGAGGGTTACGCGCATTACGCGCTTTATCCCGAAAGCTATTTGGGAGCGGCGCAGGAGTCAGGTCTCGATGCGAACACATGCGTGATCGGCATCCGCAGCATCGGCCTGGGGCTTGCCGCCATAGTGGCTGCCGCGATTGGCGCGCCGGCGCCGTTCAGCGTTCGTCCGGTCGGCCATCCTTTCCGCAGGCACATCAATGCCGATCCGCGCTCGATCGCTTCCTGGAAGAACAATCCATCGACACGCTTCGCCGTTGTAGACGAAGGTCCCGGTCTGTCCGGCAGTTCGATGCACGCCGTCGTCGCGTGGCTGCGGGAACTGGGTATTGGTATGGACCGCATTCACCTGTTTCCCAGCCATCCTGGCAACCCGGGCACCGAAGCGTCACGGGAGGCCAGGGAGACATGGTCGCGCTGTCCGAAACATGTGGCGACGGCGCTCGAATGCACCTTCCCCGAAAGCTCGAACATTCCCTCTCTTACCGACTGGGTGGCCGAGGCGGTCGGCAGCCCCGAATTACGCCTGACCGAACTGTCTGGTGGCGAATGGAGGAGCGCCCACTACGTCGACGAAAAGCATTGGCCGCCGAGCCCGCGCGGCATCGAGCGGCGTAAATTCCTGGCGTCCGCGGGGTGTGGTCGCTGGCTCGTCAAGTTCGCCGGCCTCGGCGAAACCGGACGGAATAAGAAACGAACCGCGGAAATGTTGGGGAAAGCCGGGTTGGGGTCGCAAGTGGTCGGGCTTTGCCACGGCTTTCTGGTTGAACGGTGGATTGACGGCACCACGATGGACCAGGCGCCGCTGCCCAGAGGAAGGCTGGTCGCGGAGTTGACGCGCTATCTAGCCTGGCGGGCGCTCAATCTCCGAACCTGCGAACCGGGTGCATCATTGCTCGCACTCGCGGAAATGGCTGTTTCCAATACATCTGAAGCCCTGGGCGAGAACCGAGCGGCGACGTTGCGCCATTGGCTCTCGAAAAAAACCCCTGCGCATGTTCTGCAGCGGGTGGAAATCGACGGAAAGCTTCACGCGTGGGAGTTTCTCGTTTGTGCCGATGGCACGGTGGTCAAGACAGATGCGGTCGAGCATTGCCGGGCACACGATTTGATTGGCTGCCAGCCGATAGAGTGGGACATTGCCGGCGCCCGTGTCGAATATGGACTATCCGACAGCGATGTGACGACATTGGTCGAGGGGATGGGGCTCGATATTGACAATGGCCACATCGATTTTTTCGAACCCTGCTATTTGGCGTTCCAAATCGGGCTCTGGAGCACGGCTGCGCGATCCGAAAATGGGCAGGAAGAAGCAAGGCTGGCCGCGACGGCAGACCGATACAGGGCGGGGTTGATACGGTTCCTGGACGACTCTCAGGTGTAACGTTTCGATCAATCCAGCCTTCGCAGCATGTCTGCTTCCTGCTCGAGAATAGCGGCCACTTCCTCGCGCTGCAGATGCGTCATCATCAGGCTGACGCAGCACTCGAGATAGGTAATGGAGGAGCGCCGCAGATAGGCAGCCGCTTCGCGTTCGGCAATCTTGTCGACATCCTTCGCGGGTCGCTTGGGTTGCATGAGGATGATCCTCCGTATCGGGTCCCTCCCGCCAAACTACAAGGTTGGATGGATGTTCCGCACGATCTCCGGGCAGCTACGGCCGCGGCCCACGTCATGCAGGAAGGTTCTGCAGCCCGCCTGCGGGTCTCCTTTTGGCAAGGCCTGTCATCTGATCGCCGATGCCGGTGCCTTCGAGCGCCGCGAAATAATCGATCGTCAGCTTGAGCCCTTCGTTGAGCGGCACTCTCGGCGACCAGCCGAGCAGCGTTTTCGCACGCGAAATATCAGGCTGCCTGCGCCGAGGATCGTCTTGCGGCAGGGGCAGAAATTTCAGATCCGACTTGGTGCCGGTCATCGCCTTCACCAATGCCGCCAGTCGCACGATGGTGAATTCTCCGGGATTGCCCAGATTGACCGGCTTGCCCGGATTGGGATCGATGTTCATCAGGCGCATCAATCCATCAATCAAGTCGGACACATAGCAGAAGGATCGCGTCTGCTGGCCGTCGCCGAATATCGTCAGCGGACGCTTCTCGAGCGCCTGCATGATCAAATTCGAGACGATGCGACCGTCGGCGGGATCCATTCTCGGACCGTAGGTGTTGAAGATGCGCGCGACGCGGACGTCGGCCTTGCCGGCTCTTAGATAGTCGAAGCAAAGCGTTTCGGCGGTGCGCTTGCCCTCGTCGTAGCAGGCGCGTGGGCCGGTGCAGTTCACATGACCTACGTAATCCTCCCTTTGCGGGTGTTGTTCCGGATCGCCATACACTTCGCTCGTCGAGGCCTGCAGCAGTCGCGCGTCATTGCGGACAGCGAGTTCGAGCAGGTTGAGGGTTCCGATCACGCAGGTACGCGTGGTGTGTATCGGGTCGGCCTGATAACGCGGCGGTGAGGCGGCGCAGGCCAGGTTGAAGATGTGATCCACGGGCTCGCCGAGATCCAGTGGCCGGCAGATGTCCTGCTCGATCAACCGGAAACCCGGCCGGTCCATGATCGAGATGATGTTTTCCATGCGCCCGGTCAGAAAATTGTCGACGCAGATCACGCGCCAGCCGTTGCGGAGCAATACTTCGCAAAGATGCGAACCGAGGAAGCCCGCGCCGCCGGCAACAAGCACCGTCTTTGCCCTGTGCGCCTTTCTTGTCTGTCGCATCGCTGTTTTCTCCTGTCTGCCGTTCATGCTGCACTTCCAATGTCGAGATCGAGGGCCGTCGCCCTTGGTTGGGTCAGCGCCGCCACGAATTCGCGAGCCCTGGCCCCACCGGTGTGGGAAGCGAGGACGAGTTTGCGAGCCCGGCCGGCCATGGCCAGGCGTGCGCGCTCGGAGTCGCCAACGAGGATATCGATGACTTCGTCCGTCTCCGCGGCGGTGTGGATCGCCGATGCAGGAAAGAAGCTGTCGAGCCCTGGCCAGTGGTCGCTGACGATGGGCGTGCCGCAAGCCGCCGCTTCGAACAGGCGCACGCTGGGCGACCATCCTGCGGTGATCATGGAACTGCGTGTGACATTCAGCGTGTAGCGCTGACGGCTATAGAACGCGGCGTGATCGGCTGGCGGCAAATGTTCGATGCGTTCGACATTGTCCGGCCAGATGATGTCGGATGGATATTGGGAGCCGGCCACGACGAAACGGAGGTTCGGCATATGCCGTGCGGGCTCGAGCAGCAGAGCGTTCAGCGTTGTCTGCCGGTCCATGCTGTAGGTGCCGAGATAGCCGAGATCCCAGCGGATCGGATCTCCTGTCGGGTGATGCCGTTCTGGATCGACCGAACAATAGAGAGGTTCGGCATGGCGTGCGCCGAAGTCTTGCGCCAGATGGTTGAGCGTTGGTCCGCCAGTGAAGGAGAAATAGACATCGAAGTACGGAATTTGCCGCGAACTCAGATAATCGCAATCGTCGGCTGAAAGCTTGGCCAGGGTCACCGGGGTGTCGATGTCGTAAAAGCAGAGCTGCCCCTTGCAAAGCGAGGCGACGATGTCGATGACCTGGCGTCCTTCTGGAACAAAGGATCCAATGACGATGATGTCGGCCTGCTCCAGGCACTGTGCGTAGTCGCGTTGCAGCTCCGCAGTGGTTTCGTAGTAGCGCAAGGCGCAGAACTCCGGATCGCGCAGATCGCGGTGATTGGCGTACCACGGCACGTTGCGCTCCAGAAAAGTCACCCGGTGACCGAGTCCGTGCAAGCCTTTCAAAAGACCCCGGAAAGTCGTGGCGTGGCCGTTTCCCCAGGATGAGGACAGCGACAGGCCGAGAAAGACGATGTCCAGTTTCTTGGTCATTCCGCTGCCTCCACGGCCCCGTGCTCGAAATGACGTTTGAAGACGGCATCCGCCACATCCGCCCGAAGCGCGTAGGTATGGTCCGCCAGCACGCGGTGAAGTGCGGCTTGGCCGATTGCCTTGGCCCGCCCGGGGGTCAGCGAGCGCATTATTTCGGCGACATCGCCGCCGTCACGCGCGACCAGGATCTCCTCGCCTGGTTTCAGGAACAGTTCCACGCCCAGCCATGCATCCGTGATGAGACAGGCGCCCGCGCCAGCCGCCTCGAACACTCGCGTGGCCGGTGAAAAACCGTTGGCGGCCATGCTATCGCGGCTGATGTTCAACACGGCTTTTGGGGTGACATTGAAGGCGTTGTGATCGCGGGTGCAGACATGGCCGAGCCAGCCTACATTGGTGGGGAGCGGCTTGTCGCCCCAACCCGAGCCTCCGAGCAGGAAACGCTGTTTCGGCAGCTGGCTGGCGGGATCGAGGAAAAACGATTCGACACGCGCTTCACGGTCCGGCAGCCGGTTTCCGAGGAACGCCAGGTCGCAGGCAAAACGCGCTTTGCTGGCGACCGGATGGTGCGTTTCGGGATCGAGCGCATTGTAGATGGGCACGCACTCCTTGGCGCCCATGGCACGATAGGCCCAGACAACGGGATCGCCGCCACCATAGGTCAGCACGAGGTCGATCTCCTGCAGTGCACGATGGAGCGGGTGGTCCGGCTCGTCGCGCAACTGGGCAAGCGTGGCTGGCGCATCCACGTCCCAGAATACGACAAGCGCGTCGCTGCGGGCGTGGTCGAGAACGGCGCGAAGCAGCGCCTCGTCTTCGAAACCGACGCCACTCGCCTTGACGACGATGTCGGCGCCGGCGGCACGTGCCGCGACCTGCATCAGCGCATGCTGGGTCGCCTCATAAACGACGACAGTGCACCAGTCGGGAGCTTCGATGTCGCGGTTCTTCTGCCGGTCGTAGACATCGGGTTCGTAGAACGTGATCTCGTAACCCAATTGCGAAAGTGCCTTGAGCAAACCGCGATAGTACGTCGCGGCACCGTTCCAGTAGGACGACAAAAGGCTCGATCCATAGAATGCGATCTTCATGCGACGGCTTCCTTTGCGGCTGTCGGGACGGCGGTGTGTCGGTTCGCGCATTGCGTGAGCACGCCGAGCAACTCGTCGACGCGGTGGCGGCAGGTGTGCCGCGAGCGGATGGTCTCGAGACCCGAGGTCACCAGGGAGGCCGCAAAGTCCTCGTCGGACAACACCGTCCGAAGCTGTTGCCGCATTTGCGAGCCATTCTCGGCAAACAGGAAGTCGACACCGGGCCTGAAAAGCTGCTCGACATCGGACCATGGCGCTGAAATCAGCGGAATGCCGCAGGCGAGTGCCTCGAACATGCGGATCGTCGGGATTCCGGGCAACCTCTCGCGATAGGGGCGCCGTGGAACGTGAACGGTGACACGATGCGCGGCGAAGGCCTTCGGCACGTCGGCATTGGCGATCCACCCCTCATAGCGCAGTCCTGCGGTGGCCAGATCCGCAAGTGCGGTCTTGGGGTAGCGTACGCCGTGAACAGCGGCATCAAGGCCGAGATCGTGCACCGGCTCGATCAGAAACTCCTTGAGTTCGGCGGTCCGCTCATCATCGCCCCAGTTGCCGATCCAGACCAGATCGGAGGTGGGGTGGATCTCCGGGTGCGGCTTGAACAGGCGATCGTCCGCCGCTTCATGCCAAGTGAAGACGCGCTTGCCCCAGCCGGCGCGCAGATAGCTCTCGCGCAAGGTTTCGCCAAAGGCGAGAACGCCGTCATAGTGCTCCAGCCGGAGCGCCGAGAGTGCCTCGGTCGCAGACACGGCCCGGTGGTGGGTGTCGTGAAAAAGAAGGATGAAGTTGCCGCCGGCGGCCCGGGCACGGCCAATACGTGCGACAAGCTCCGGATCCGTCCACTCATGAACGATCACAACGTCGGCCTCGGCAATCCAGGCTTCGTGATCAAATCCGGCATCGTAGGTCACCGGCATCAGTTCGGGAAAATCCTTGCGGAAGCGTTCGATGGCGAACGACCCCTTCTCAGCCACCAGATTCGACCGGCTCCAGCCATTCGCCGGCTCCAGCGCAATCGCCTGATGCCGGCGCTGGACCAGCTCTCGCATGACGCCGCGCAGGAAATGGGCATTGCCATGGTTCCAGTCGGAAACGACCGAGTGGGTGTAGAACACAAAGCGCATGATCAGCGCTCCGCCATCGCTAAGGCCGCTTTGTCGTAGACGCCGCGCATGGCCGCTGTCTGCTTTGTCAGCCTAAACCTGCGGCTGCGTCGGATGGCTGCCTGGCCAAGCTCTCGCCGGAGCTCGGCATCGCTGGAGAGACGGTTGAGGCAGGCAGCGAGATCGTGCGGATCGCGCGCGTCAAAGAATATCGCGGCCCCGTCCCATAGTTCGCGATAGGTGGCGATATCGGAAAGCACCAGGGGCGTAGCCGACATGGCGGCTTCCAGCGCGGCCAGGCCGAATGGCTCGTAGAGCGATGGCGATACGAAAACGCCGGCGCGAGCCATCAACGAACGCACCTCGTCGGACGGCACTGCTCCCAGAGGAACAGCATGGCTGAAGCTGACATGCTCGCCGTTTGGGCCGTTCGTCGACCCGGCGGCAAACAGAGGCCATCGCGTCAGGGACGCCGCCTGGTCGACCACCGCGGCATTTTTGCCCTCGTCCCACCAGCGGGCAGCAGCGAACACGAGCGGTTGGTGCTTTTCGGCCTTCGGCAGAGGACGGGCACCATTTGTGACCACACTCAAGCGCGCGATCGGGCCGTAGCAGGTCTCTAGCATGTCGGCATGGCTGCGGCTCGGCGCGATGACCGCGTCGGCCCGATCCATGCCGCGTCTGTTGCGCTCCTTCTGCCAGGCCCATGCCCCATCCGCCGCCTGTCCTCTGACCGCATGGAACCAAGTCGTCACGCAGGAATGGGAGACCACCACGACCGGGCATGGCGCGTCGAATCCCGCCGCCTGCGAAGGCGCGTTGAAATGGACAAGGTCGATGGCGTGGTCGCGCATGGGCGCATGCAACTCCCGAGGCAGCGCGTCGAGATCACCGCCGTTCCGGGTCATCCAATCCGGCGGCGTGTTGAGCCAGATCAGCTTCGCGAAAGCCTCCGCCTCGTCGGCCTGCTGCCTGGACGGTGGCGGACCGAGACCGGCAAGCACTACGCTATCGCCGCCATTGACAAGTTCCCTGGCCAGGTCGAGCGCATAGCGCCACACGCCGCCCACGGCGTCGACCGTCATCAGGATGCGCCGCGAGCGCGGCGTCAGTGTCCGCAACATGTCGCCTCCAGTTCCGCCAGCGGACGCGGGCGCCTTTCCTGGATGTCGCTGAACTTCTGGAATGATGCGAGATAGTGATCATGGGCGCGCTCCCAGGCGAGGTCGTCGGGTTCGCCCCAAAGCTCGCGATAGCTTGGCGAACTCGGATATGGATAAAGCGGTACGGGTTCATTGGCCCACACGCCGTTGTCGATGAGGTGCGTTCGCCAGTAATCGACGAGGGCAGGGTCATCCTCGACGACGCCGATCAGATTGGCCTGTACGAATGGAACGTGACGCCTGGCATTGACGAGCAGCGCGGCGAGTTCCTCGGTACCCAGCCGGCAGCGCTTCGCGAGCATCGCACGACCTTCCACGGTCAGGCTTTCGAGACCGGCCTCGATGGAGACGCAGCCGGCCGCACCAAGCAATTCCAGCAGCTCGGGCTTCCAAAGGTCGATGCGGGTCTGCACACCGAACTTCACGTCGCGATGGATCAACGCTTCCAACAGCGCTTTTTGCGGCAGGAAGATTTCATCGATGAAATAAATGTAGCCGACGCCCTGGGCAATCAGCCGATCGATTTCCGCTATGACCGCCTCGTGGTTTCGGCGGCGATAGGCATCGCGGAAATCGATCTTGGCGCAGAAGCTGCAATTGTAGGGGCAGCCGCGCGATGCTTCGACCTCCGCGCCGAACCCAACCTGCTTGTCATCGAACCTGTGATGGTGATGCGAATGGGCTGCGATCCAGTCTGATGGCCATTGGAGTGGCGGATGATCGACAAACGAGCTGGCGTGGACGCCGCCGTTCAAAACCACCTTGGCGTCGCGCAGGTAAGCGGTCGAGGGGACCGCGCTCCAGTCGTCGCGCCGGGCAAGTTCCGCGACGATTTCCTCGCATTCGCCGCGCACAACAATGTCGACGCCAAGCTTGCGCAAGGTTGGCGCGGGCGTAGCCGAGCCATGCGGCCCGACCGCGGCTGTGCGTCCACCGCGCCCGGCGAGACGGTTGAGGAAATCGGCCGGCACGCGCAACTCGGGTGGTGCGCAGCGCCAGAACAGATAAGTCGGGGCGGTACTGACGACCGTCATTGCAGGCGCGAAATCAGCCACACGCTCGGAGAGGTCCGAGTTGTCGAGCTTCTGCAATTGCCCATCCAGCATCAACACCTCATGGCCGGCTGTTTCGAGGAGGGATTTCGAATAGCCGAGTTCCAGCGGGAGATGTGGTTGGCGGCAGCCGAAATAGATGCTGTCGTCATAGGTCCAGAACGGGTTTACCAGGGCGATTTTCATGCGACGTACCTCACGACTTCGGGGCGAGGCTGGAGCCGGTGTTGTTGCAGCCAGTCTGCGAGATCGCGAATGCCTTCGCGCCATGAAACACGAGCTTTCCAGCCAAGCATCGCTTTGATCTTGCGGGTGTCGGCGACGAAGAAGGGCTGATCGCCGGTGCGTTCGCCATCATGGCGGATCGAAAGCTCACGGCCGGTCAAGCTACGGATCTCGCTCAACAGCATGCGCAGGCTGATCGCATTATCGGGGCCGCCGCCAAGATTGAATGCCTGTCCTTTGGTCGTCTCGATACGATCGAGCGTGGCCCTGTAGGCGGCGACCGCATCGGAGACATGCAGTATGTCGCGCACTTGTCTGCCGTCGCCGTAAATGGTGATTGGACGTCCCGTCAGCGCACTCAGCAGGAAGTGCGCGACCCAGCCTTGATCCTCGGTTCCGAACTGGCGCGGCCCGTAAATGCAGCTCATCCGCAGCACCGCCGTCGGCATGCCGTAGGATTTGGCATAGTCGAGCACATATTGGTCCGCCGCGCCTTTGGAGCAGCCATAGGGCGTGCAGAAATCCAGGCCGTGGGTCTCGTCGATGCCATTCGCTTGGATGATGCCGTCGCAAGGCAGGTAACGATCGCCGTCCTCGCGAACCGCGACGTCTGGCAGGCTGCCATAGACCTTGTTGGTGCTGGCGAAGACCACCGGAACAAACTCACTGCTCAGGCGCGCCGCCTCGAGGACATTGAACGTTCCTCGAAGGTTGATGTCGAAATCCTCGTCCGGTTGGACCAGGCTCGTTGTGACGGCGGTTTGCGCGGCCAGGTGGAAGATCGCCTTGGAACTCTTCAGAACGGGCGCAAGCGCGTTGGTGTCGCGCACGTCAATCGTTTCGACCATGAGGCGGCTTCCGTGTTTCTGCGCCAGCCATTCAAGGTTCTGTTCGACGCCGGGGCGGCTGAGATTGTCGATCACCAGCACCGGCTCGCCATCCGACAACAGGCTGTCGGCCAGGTTCGATCCTATGAAGCCGCTGCCGCCGACAATGGCGACGGGCGCGTCGCGTCGATTGCGCGTATTCATGACACCAGCCCACGTTCTTCAAGCTCGCGTTTCATGTCGGCGCCGCGGTCGATGGCGGACGAGTTGCGCACCCAGGAAACGAAATCGGCGAGCGAATTCTCCAGTTGTTGCCTCGGCTCGAAACCGAGCAGCTCACGGGCCTTGGAAATATCGGCGAAGCAGTTGCGGATATCCCCGGAGCGCGCCTTGCCGAGCAACTCTGGCGAGCGGTCCGGCGTTCCCATGGCCTCGGCAAGTACCCGCGCGACGTCGCTGATAGCATAGGCTCGGCCGCTGCCGATGTTGATGACGTGACCCCTTGCCTGGCGTTGCTGCAGCGCAAGACGAAAGGCGCGGGCGACGTCATCCACATGGACGAAATCGCGTTTCTGTTCGCCATCCTCGAAGATCATTGGACGTTGGCCGTTGGCGAGACGCGAAGCAAAATTGGCCAACACGCCGGTATAGGGGTTCGATAACGCCTGGCCGGCGCCGAAGACGTTGAACAGGCGCAGCGCGACCGTATCGATGCCATAGGCTTCGCCGAAGATCAGCACGGCGCGTTCCTGGGCGTATTTCGTCAGTGCATAGATAGAGGCGAGATCGACCGGCTTTTCCTCGTCCGTCGGCAGGGAGGAGAGGGGTTCGCCTTCCGGCGACAGCGGATTCCACTGTCCGTTTTTGATGTCGCTCGCCTTGCGCCGGGCATTGTCGATGCGCCGGCCGTCCGATGTAGCATAGAGGCCCTCGCCATAGACACTCATCGATGAGGCGACGACAATGCGCTCGACCGGGTGTTTGATCAGCGCCTCAAGCAGCGTCGCGGTGCCGAGATCGTTGGTGCCGACATAGCGCGCGATCTCGTACATCGACTGTCCGACGCCGACTTCCGCGGCTAGATGAATGACCGCGTCAACGCCTTCCAGCGCCTTGGCGACCGCCTCCCGGTCCCGAATGTCGCCCTTGATCAGCTCGGCCCCGGCGGGAAGGGCGACTGTTTCGCCTGCGTGCACCTGCTCCAGCAGCACATCCAAAATGCGAACCGAATAATCCTGCTCGATGAGTTCCTGGGCGACATGCCGGCCAATGAAGCCGCAGCCCCCTGTAACCAATATCCGTTTCACGACCACTCCTAAGACAGGTAATCTTGGCGACCCGAACTTTTCGGCAAAAGGTTTGTTCCCTTGGCTTCAACAAAGTTCCTTTGGCCGGCTTCGTTCGGAAGCAGCCACATCGCGCTCGCCGCGCCGTGCCGGAACATTGCCGCCCTTGTGCTGTTAGGACGCCGGCAGCCCCGACGATGCCCGATGTTGGCAACGCCGATGATCAAAGGAGATTTCAATGTCCCAGTCGCAAACGACCACCAATCACGACGAAATCCGCAAATGGGCCGAGGAGCGGGATGGACGGCCGGCAGTGGTTCGCACCAAAGGCGCGGGCGGCATCCTGCGGATCGACTTCGGCAAACCCGAGGAAGCATTCGAGCCGGTCGAATGGGACGAGTTCTTCCGCATATTCGACGAGAACGATCTGGCCTTTCTTTACCAGTCCAAGACTGGTGACGGACAAACCAGCCGTTTCAACAAGTTCGTCGAGCGCAACCAGAAAGGCGAATGACGCACTTCGAGCCGGCCGATTGCCTGACCTGGTTCTCGGGCAAATTTTTCTGGATACAGTGGAACAATAGAGGGCTCCGATCCTTCGGTCGCTGAACCACAGCCGCAGCAAGGATCGAAGGCCTGGGCCTGAGCGCAGGAGGCGGCGGGGCTGGATAGGCGTCAAAAGCTGGAAACCCGCTACTCGTCCTGCCGTGAAACCAAAACGCCGCTCATCAGTCGTCCTGCTGCTTGCGGTGGCGGTGTTTTTCGATTTCCTCGGGCTCTTCATCGTCGATCCGCGTGATGTTCGAGGCATTGTGGTCTGATCGCAGGATCTCATCCAGTTTGGCGTGAATGGCCTGAGTGTCGCGGTGCTCGGCACGCTGGATGAATAGCGTCATGGCCCACGTAAACAAGGTAGCCGCTCCATGCCAGTCCAGGGTCTGTCGCTCGAAGATCATCCAAAGGATTGCGTAGACCAACAGGATCAGGAATGCCGCGGGGCGGGAGGTTAATGTGCCGATTGAAGTAAGCACGCCGGTGACGGGATGATTGGCCATGCGAAAGAACTCGCGGCAGTGACCGTGGTTCCCGACCGCAGTGCATCGCGCCGGCACGAACCAGCTAGGCGCGACGGATGAATTCACGGCGCAGTGCTTGCCGATCGCAGCTACAACGATGACCACTCGATTGCCGGGCGCGCAATCATCAGCCAGAAAATGGCGAGCACGGCGCCGAAAGCTGGGAAGCCGAAGACAAACCAGCGTCTGAACAGCTGATGGTAGCGCTCGGGAGGAGGTTGGTTGGAGAGTGCGGCCTGTGTGGCTAGATTTCGCATCTCGATCTGCATCCACACGACAGGCAGCCAGAACAGGCCCGTTAAGATGTAGAGCAGGATCGAGAGAACGATCCATCCTTCGGACAGCGAATACCCCGCAACCCTAGCGAGGCCCAGTCCGGTCAGAGGTTGTGCGACAACGGCCGTAGCCGTGAACAGGAAATCAGCCAGCACGACAATTCGGGCGACAGCTGCGATCGTCGCGGCATTTCCGGTCCGGTGTGCCAAAAGCATGAAAAAAGCAATGCCGGCACCAGTTCCGAGCAGCACAGCAGCGCCGATCACGTGCAGGTATTTAAGCACGAAGTACGTCATCAGCGTTCCTCCAGAATGGCCAGCGCTGCAAAATGCAGAACGAGGATCGGGAGGATTTTGATCAACGGCCCGAGTGGCTCAAGCCAAAGATCCGGCCGCAGAATGCTCCCAGCGATCGCATAGAAAAGCGATACCGCGATTGCGCCGAAAAGACCAAGCCGGCTGGTTGGGCGCCAGGCGATAAGCGCCCCGACGGCGATGTCAGCCAGCGCGCCGGCGACTACCGCCGGTTCGGCCAAGGGGCCGGCAGCAGTGCCAATCAGCAAGTCAACTCCGCTGCGCCAGCCGGCAGTGAGGGAAATGATGCCGGTCATGATCCAGAAGAGCGGCAACATGACAAAGAGCGCCGGCTTGACGAAGTAAAGACCGGCGAACCATCGCTCCTGCACCGTCGCAGGATTTAAACGCAGTGCAGATGTAAGACTTGATGGTTGAATGCCGGTCGCCGTCATCCAGGGTTGGGGATCGCCGACAGCGCCACGGGCAATCTCTTTTGCTGCATTGCTGCGCATCGGCGGGCGCCAGCCCAGCTGAGCCGCGGCATCCCCGAACCTGTACAAGATAGCTGCGGCCCAATTCGGCAAGATGAACTCCCGAGCACTGCTCCATCCGAACCAGCGGCGATAGCGACCCACGACCTCGCTCATCGAAAGTGCCTCGGGCCCAGCCAGGTCCAGCGTGAGGTGCGATGGGCTGCCGGGTTTGAGGAAGAACAGGACGGTGGAGATGACGTCATCGAGTTGGACGACTTGGAGACGGCCCGTGCCGGGCATCAACGGCAAGAGCGGCAAAGCCGCGAGGCCGCGAAACAGTGCACTTGCGCCGAAGGCCGGCCTTCCCAGCACTACGGAGGGGCGCAGGATGACCCAGTCAAGGCTACGTGCCATCAGTGCTTCATCGCCAGCAAGCTTGCTGGCGGAAAAGGCGGACGGCTGCTGGCGATCGACCCCGATGGCAGAAAAGTGAATCACCTTGTTCACACCTTCTTGCTCACACGCGGTGAAGAGAGCCGAGGCGCCGGTAGAATGGACATGCCGGGTGTTTTCCCGGGCACTATCCTGCAGGACGCCGGCACAGTTTACGACGGCGTCCACACCGGCGAGATAGGGGATCCAGTCCTGAGGTCGCAAGGCCCGTGCCATATCCAGGGAAACGGTTTGGATCTGCGGGTGGACGCCAGTGTCTGGGTGGTGAAGCACGCGAACCACTTCATGACTCTCGCCGGCCAGGCGCGCGCAAAGCGCGGCTCCAATCAGACCTGACGCGCCGGTGACGAGAATTTTCATTCCTTCCTCCAGCCGTTCGCCAGCGCGTGCCCGTCCATCAACCCAGCGGCTGCGCCTGGGACAACTCTAGCAAAGCCGAAGCCGGTAGTCTCACGCCGGGTGGAACAGGTTCCGGGCATCAACGCAGCCAAAGGTGAGCCGGTACGGTGCGTTCGCATCTGCAGGTTAACTTCGCCGGAAGTTCGTCGCCGGCTCGGCGCAATCGCGGAGGTCGTTATGAATGTGAGTTGCAGCCTTGGCGGCGTCTCCGAACGCAACAGCAATTTGATTGAGCCCCTCGGCCACGTCGCCAATGGCATAGAGTCCTGGCGTTGAAGTCTCAAGGTGTCGGTTGACCAGGACATAGCCTTCTGCGTCACAGTTAGCCCCCAGAGCAACCGCTAGTTCGGAGCGTACGTCGCTGCCCATCGAAGGGTACACCACATCGATGTTGCGCATCGGGGCGCCCTCGGCCATGACGACATCGAACCCGGTTCGTCGAGGGATCAGGTCATCGACAGCGTCCCAGATTTCAACTCCGCCTGCCAAGGCGGCGCCGCGGGCAGCTTCGGAAACATCATCCTGGTTATTGGCGAGCAAGGCGACCTGACTGCCATATCCCTTCAGGAACAGAGCCTCCCTGACGGCGAGATGCTCCGGACCAACAACGCCGATGCGGCTACCCCGGGCCTCATATGCATCGCAAACCGGGCACAGTCTGACAATGCCGGTTGCGATCGCCTCCTCCAGTCTTTCAATGGGAGGTGCCTTGTCCACAATGCCCGTTGCCAGAATCACGCGCCTTGCTTGGACAATCCCGCAGGTGGTCGTCAGAACAAAAAACCCCTCGCGTTTTTCGGCGTGGCCTACGCAACCATGGACAAGGCTCGCGCCGTATAGCTGTGCCTGGGCTCGTAGGCGGCCGAGCAGTTCTTCCCCGCTGATGCCGTCGGGGAAGCCGGGACAGTTACGGGATTTTGGGATGAGCTTGGCACGCGCATGCCCCGCGTCGAGCGAGATCACCGAACGCAGAAACCTGGCTAAATACATGGCTGCAGCGAGCCCCGCGGGGCCGCCGCCGACGATGGCAACGTCAAAAACTTGTTCGCCCGAAAAGCTTGGTTCGCCCGAAAAGCTTGGCATCGGGCCTAACTTCAACTCAACGAGCTTGTTCCACAGGGTCGAAATGGACGCAATCAGGATACACATTGCGCAATAAGAGTGAACTCCAATCGAGTCGTGAAGAGAAAGGCCACTGCCTCATCAAGCCTGCAAAAACCCCGTGGCTCCCAACGCTGTGAGTACAGCGCCACTGGGAAAGTGAACGCATCATGGAACTTCGGCTCACCGTCGCGCTTAGTTTGGCGAAAGGGTGGTCTGAGATGAGCGCGACCAGAGAGTTTTTTCAAAACTGGCTACAGGAGAATGTCGGCACACTTCCTGGTCGAGAGGAAGTCAGCGTCGCTGTGCTCGCTCAGCAATTCGAGCAGGATGCCGAGGTGGCTGGTTATGGGCGTGAAGTAAGGGAGGACGAACTCGGAAACATCGAAGATGCTATCGTGCAAGCGATCGAGAACGCCGGGTCCGGGGTGCAGAGCCCGAGCTCCGAAAAGAGCGATCCGGCACCTGTAATGGACGCGTTGGAGGTCGATGATGCCAAGAGCGGACCGTAGCCCCTGACACCTTCTTCTGTTCGCCTGAACAAGCCCCCCGGGCTGCCATACGAGCCGAAAACGGACCTTAGGTGCTTTCCCGTTAGTTCCATGCACCATCGAGGAACATTCCTGCCGCCACCGCGTTAGGAAAGTTCCTTCACACCCGGTGCGCCCGTGCTGACTGCTACCCTTCCAGGCGAATGGCTGACCCGGCATGATCAGGGTCACATCTCGCGGCGGGCCGCTCTTGCGGGTATTTGTTGCTGGCTATTGGGTGCTTCCGCAGAAGCCGCGCCACAGCCATCGCCGCTCGTGCGATTTGGCGTGCTGGGATTTGGCACCGCCGCCTGGGAAGTTGACGTCATGCGGCGACATGCGTTGGACACCGTGCACGGCGTATCAATCGAGGCTCAGCGGCTTGCCGGTACCGAAGCCGGTAAGACCGCATTGCTGGCGGGCAGCGTCGACGTCATCGTTTCGGACTGGGTGTGGGTCATGCGCCAGCGCAGCGAAGGCGCTGATCTGGTCTTCTATCCCTATTCTCGTGCCGTCGGCGCGCTGGAACTGCCGCAAGGCTCGTCCATTCGAACTCTTGCGGACCTCAAGGGCAAAAGGCTGGGGATCGCAGGTGGTCCGCTGGACAAAAGCTGGATCCTGTTGCGCGCGCTCGGCCTCCGTCAGGTGAAGCGCGATCTTGCTGAAGAGGTGGAGCCAGTGTTCGGCGAGCCGCCTTTGTTGGAGCAGGAATTTCTGGCGGGGCGACTGGATGCACTGCTGACGTTCTGGAATTTCGCCGCCCGTCTCGAGTCAGAGGGGGCAACGCCTCTGCTCAGTGTCGCGCAAATCCTGCAGGGGCTTGGCGTATCCGTGGACTTGCCGATGCTCGGCTACGTCTTCCATGAAAGCTGGGCGCGGGCCAACCCGATCGCCCTCGCTCGATTCACGAGCGCGACCGCGGCAGCGAAGTCGCTGCTCGAGTCTTCGGACGACGAGTGGCGGGTGCTCGCGCCTCAATTGGGCACGGACGATCCTCACCTACAGGCGGCGTTACGCGCCGCCTATCGAGCCGGAATCCCTCGTCGGTTCGGCAAAGACGAACGTGATGGCGCGGCCCGGTTGTTTGCAATCCTGGCCGAATTGGGCGGCGAGGATCTGGTCGGCAAGGCGACGAGCCTCGATCCTGGTGTCTTCCGGGCCATACCGGCTTGAGCTCGCGCCAATGACCGATGTCCCAGCGTTCCCCATCACAATGCAGCGTTGGCAATCGGCTGCGGCATTGCTGACCATGGTGCTCGTCTGGCAGATTGCATCATCGATCGCCGCCGATCGCCTGTTTCCTGGTCCGGTCCAGGTTGTTTCGGTTCTCCTGCACGAAGTGGTTCGGGGCGAGCTGCCATACCATTTGGGCATCTCGCTTGCGCGCGTCGTGGCAAGCCTCGGGTCGGCAATCGTCATCGGCGCGGCCCTTGGCTACGCGGCAGGCCGCTCGCACAGAGCCGACATATGGATGAGGCCTTGGATCGTGTTACTCCTCAACATGCCGGCGCTGATCACGGTCATTCTAATTTATATCTGGCTTGGTCTTGCCGAGACTGCGCTTGTCCTTGCGGTCGCGCTCAACAAGATCCCCAATGTCGTGGTGACTATTCGTGAAGGCGCCAGCCGGCTGGACAAGGACTTTGCCGAAATGGCTGAGCTCTATCGCTTCGGGCGTGCTGCAAAGCTGCGGCATGTCGTGCTGCCGCAATTGGCGCCGTTCTTTCTCGTCACCCTGCGCAGCGGGCTGGCATTGACGTGGAAGATCGTGTTGCTCGCCGAACTGCTCGGCCGCTCCAACGGCGTCGGGTTTCAGCTACAGGTCTATTTTCAGAACTTCGACGTCACCCACATCCTTGCCTATGCGATCAGCTTCGGCGTTGTGATGCTTGCCATAGAGTATGGACTGCTTGTGCCGTTGGAAAGTCGTCTGTTCGCCTGGCGACGCTGATGCTGAGGATCAGGATCGAGGACAAGACTTTCCCCGGTGACGACGGCCAGCGCCGGACGATCTTTCGCGCGCTGTCGCTTGATATAGCCGACGGACAGGTCTGCGTCCTGACCGGCCCTTCCGGTGTCGGCAAGTCGACGCTGCTGTCGATCGTTTCGGGCGCCGACCGCGAATTTCGCGGCAGCGTGAGCGGACGACCGCTTCCGATAGGCATGCTGTTCCAGACACCGAGGCTGCTGCCCTGGCTCACCGCCTTGCGCAATGTAGAGCTGGCCATCCCGGATCGCGCGCCCGATGCGGCCCGGTGGCTTGCCGCTGTCGGCCTGAAAGGCAATGAGAAGAGCTATCCGCAGCGACTCTCGGGCGGCATGGCGCGGCGCGTAGCGCTTGCCCGGGCGCTCGCCGTGGAGCCTGCGCTCCTGCTCCTCGACGAGCCATTCGCTTCACTCGACGAGGCGACCGCGCAAGCCATGCGCCGCCTGCTGCAGGATTGTTTCGCCAGTCGGCGGACTACCACGCTGCTGGTTACGCATGATCTCGCCTATGCCTCGTCGCTGGGGGATCGGGTTATTGTTCTGGAGGGATCGCCTGCGCGCATCGTGCGCGATGTCGCAATCTCACGTGGCGATGAAGCGGGATCGTCGCGCTTTGGGCTGGGGGCGACACAATGAGACTGATGCTGGGCCTTCTCTTTCTTTTGCTGATCACCGGCCCTGGCGCCACCGAGCAACAGACGATGGTGATCGGGTATATCGGCCAGGAGCGCAAACCGGCTCTGCCCCTTGGACCCCTTGATGAAACCGTCACCGACGACGGCCTGCAAGGCGCACGGCTCGGCATTGCCGACGACGAAAGCACCGGCCGGTTTCTTGGGCAGAAATTTCGGCTGGAGGAAAGAATATTGAAACCAACCGAAACGCCGGACGACGCGGTAAGACAATTCGCCGATGCCGGCATCGCCTTTGTCGTCGCCGATCTCGACGCCAGTCAGCTTCTACAGGCCAGTGCCGCGCCCGGTGCCGAGCAGATGACGTTGCTCAACAGCCGGGCGCCGGACGACGTGCTTCGCCAACAGGACTGCCGTCGGAACGTGCTGCACACGATCCCGAGCCGCGCCATGCTCGCCGACGGGCTGGCGCAGTATCTCGCCTGGAAGCGCTGGCAGCGTTGGTTCCTGCTTGTGGGGCCGCATTCGCAGGATCAGGCGATGGCGGCGGCCTTTCGACGGGCGGCGGCTCGCTTCGGAGCCGAGATCACGATCGACCAGCCGTGGACATTCAGGCCCGCCAACGGACGTGCCGATACAGGGCATGTCACGCTGCAGACCGAAATACCCGCGGTCACGCAGGTCAGCGACTATGATGTGCTCGTGGTCGCCGACGAGGCGGATGAATTCGGCGCCTATCTGGAGGGCCGCACTGCGCTGCCGAGAATCGTCGCCGGCACGCAAGGGCTGGTCACCACAGGCTGGAGCGCTGTCAGCGAGGAATGGGGCGCCACGCAACTGCAGGACCGTTTCCACAGGCAGGCAGGGCGCTGGATGTTGCCCAGCGACTACGCGGCCTGGCTCGCTGTGCGCAGTATCGGCGAAGCGGCGACGCGCCTGCACAGTCTCGATCCCGCGGCAATCGGCAGATATATACGCGGCGACGCGTTTCTTCTCGCTGGCTTCAAGGGGCAGGGGCTTAGTTTCCGTCCTTGGGACGGACAGATGCGCCAGCCCATTTTGATCGCCGGGCCTCGCCTCTTGATTTCCAGCTCACCGCAACCGGGCTTCCTGCATCAGCGCACGCCGCTCGACACGCTGGGCATCGACCTGGAGGAGAGCACATGCAAGTTCTGATGACGCTGTTGTTGGCGGCGTTCGCTCTTGCTGCTCCCGCCGCCGCCGAGACCATCTACGTTTCCAATGAGCAGGACAATACCGTCGCGGTCGTCGACGGCGTGACAATGACTTTGCTGGCGACGATTGATGTCGGCCGCCGTCCGCGCGGGCTGGCGCTGTCGATCGACAACAAGATGCTGTTCGTCGCGGAAGGCGACGACAACCGCATCGACGTGGTCGACGTCGCGAAGCGGCGGGTCGTCGGGGAATTGCCTTCGGGAGCCGATCCGGAATTCTTCGCAGTCCATCCCGATGGCAAGCGGCTGTTCGTCGCCAACGAGAATGACAATCTGGTGTCGGTGGTGGACATCGCCGCGGCCAAGGTCATCGGCACCGTGGATGTCGGCGTCGAACCGGAAGGAATGGCGGCCAGCGCCGACGGCCGCTATGTCGCCTGCACTTCGGAGACCACCAGCATGGTGCATCTGATCGACGCAGGCACGCTTGAACTCGTCGACAATCTGCTGGTCGATACCAGGCCGCGCGCGGCTTTATTCTCGCCGGACGGGAAGCAATTCTGGGTGTCCTCGGAGATCCGGGGCACTGTCACCGTCTTCGACACGGCAACGCGCGCGCAGACCGGCAAAGTCGAGTTCGAGGTGCCGGGTATACGACGCGAGGGTGTGCAGGCGGTCGGCATGGCGACGTCTCGCGATGGCACGACCGTCTATGTGGCGCTCGGCCCCGCCAACAGGATTGCGGAAGTCGATGTGAAAACGCTGGCGGTCCGTCGGCTCTACCTTGTTGGTCAACGACCCTGGCACGTTGCGCTCTCCGGCGACGAGAAGCGCCTGGTCAGCGCAAACGGGAATTCCGGCGATATTTCGTTTATCGATCTGGAAAACCAGGAGGTGGTGAAATCGCTGCCGGTAGGGCGGGGGCCGTGGGGCGTCGTGATCGGGCCATGAACGCCTTGTCGGTCGAGAATCTGGGCCATAGTTTCGGAAACCGGCAGGTTCTCGACGGCGTTTCTTTCTCTGTGGCCCAAGGCAGGATGTGCATCTTGCTAGGCCGCAATGGCGCCGGCAAGACGACGTTGTTCTCGCTGATCACCGGTCTTTATCACGCCCGCTCCGGCTCGGTGCATGTCTTCGACCAGGCGATGGATGTCAACCCGTCCGCCGCGTTGGCGCAGATGGGGGTCGTCTTCCAGTTGCCGACCCTCGATCTCGATCTGACGGCCGGCGAGAACCTGCGTTACCACGCGGCCTTGCATGGGCTTAGCCAGGCCTTGAGCAAGGAGCGCTCCATCCACGAACTCGGCCGGCTGGACGTGCTGGACAGGATCGACGATCCTGCCCGAGCGCTTTCCGGGGGGCAGCGTCGCCGTGTCGAGATAGCACGCGCTCTGATGCATAGCCCACGCCTTTTGCTGCTGGATGAGCCGACCACCGGGCTCGACGTGCCGGGCCGCCGCGCGCTCGAGCGGCACGTGCGGGAGCTTTGCCGCGAGCGCGGCATTGCCGTCCTGTGGGCAACACATTTTCTGGAAGAACTAACGGCGGATGACGATGTGGTGGTGCTGCATCGAGGCACAATGCGGTGGGCCGGCCGCGCCGATCGCCTGGCTACCGATCTCGGTGTAGCGAGCACGGGCGAGGCCTTCGCGTCGCTGACGGAGTCCGAATGAAAACGTCTCACGCGGTGCGCGCGCTCAACGGCATCCTGCGCAGGGAGATGCTGCGCACGTTGCGGCAACGCGGCCGGCTGCTCTCGGCGATGGTACGGCCGCTGGTCTGGCTGGCAATCTTTGCCGCTGGCTTCCGCTCCGTTCTCGGTCTGTCGATCACGCCACCCTACCAGACCTATGTTCTCTATGACGTGTATGTGGTGCCCGGGCTAGCGGCCATGATGCTGCTCTTCCATGCCATGGCGAGTTCGCTGGCCATGGTCTACGATCGCGAGATGGGCAGCATGCGCCTGTTGCTGACCGCACCATTGCCGCGCTGGTACCTGCTTGCGGCGCGCCTGCTGGCCAGCGTGATCGTCGGCGTGCCGCTGGTCTATTTGTTTCTGTTGATCGCGCGTTTCTGGGATGTGCGGCCGCCCGTTCTCGGCTACGTCGCGGTATTTCCGGCGCTCGTGCTGGCGGGCCTGATGCTTGGCGCGTTCGGCCTGCTTGTCTCCTCGGTTTCGACACAGATGGAGAACTTTGCCGGTGTCATGAATTTCGTCATCTTTCCGGTGTTCTTTGCCTCGACGGCGCTCTATCCGCTGTGGCGGCTTGCCGAGGCGGGACCGGTGCTGGCAACAATCGCCGCCTGGAACCCGTTCAGCTCGGCGGTCGAGCTGATACGCTTCGCGCTCTATCTGCGGTTCGATCCTGTCGCGGCGATTGTGGTCCTTGGCTGCCTCATCGCCTTCTTCCTCGCGGCGGTCATCGGCTACGATCCCGGCCGCGGCTTGTGGTCCCGGCGCGGCGGCGAGGGCTGATTTACCTCAAAGCATAGAGATAAGCGGCGATGTCCCGCGCCTGTTGCTCGGTGATCCTCGTCGACGGCATGGCCGTGTGCGGATTGACTTCCCTCGCCGAGCGTATCCAGCGGATCATGTTCTCCGGATTGTTTGCCAGCAGGCCACCGATAAAGACCCTGTCGGCAAGGCCACCGTCCAGGCGGGGTCCGACCTGGCCTTGCGCACCCGGCACGCCGGGTATCGTATGGCAGCCGGAGCAGCCATTCGCCGTCATGATTGGAATGGCGCGGGCGCCTACGCCGCCGGTCGCCGCATCCGACTCGTGCCGGACGCGCTCGCGCCTGTCGGACCACAAAGTCGCCGCTGCGACAGCCGCAGCCAGCAGCAGGATTGCGGCAAGGGCGCCCCCGATCAGCCTACCCAGGTCGGAGCGCATGTGTTGCCTCCCTGGTTGCGCTGCTGCTTATCCAGAGGCCGGCGAGCAGCAAGGCGGCGCCGCCATAGATCAAGCCTGCCGGAACCCACATTACCAATCCGGCGAGCTGCTGGTCCTCGATCGCGGTCATTCCCCACAATGCCGCGCCGGCGCCATTCTCCGGATACCAGAGTTTGGGCGAGATCAGCAGCAGGACACCGAGCAGGCCGGTATGGAGCGAGGTGAAGAAAAGATGCATGACGGAGTTGCCATAGGTCTGCTGTCGACCGGGGCGCGGTAGGAGCGCCCACCAGAACAGCAAGGCTGTGCCGAGGAAGCTCGCATGCTGGGCATAATGAAGAAAGCCCTGCTGGAGCGCTGACTGGAACAACGCCGGAATGTGCCAGATCCAGATGGCGACGCCGTGAATGATCGTCGCGTTGAGGGGGCGGATCACCAGGGCCCAAACCGATTGCAGCGTCTTTGCGCGCGTGAGCTTGCCCGTTCCGCGGCGAAGTGAGGCCGGCAAGGACCAGAGCAGGACTGCGCCTGGGCACGCGGCGACAAGGAGAGGCGCCGCCACCGCCATCAGCAGTTCATGCTCGATCATATGGGCGGCAAACACTCGCTCGCCGAGCGCATGGATGGGGCTGACCAGTGCTGCCGTCAGCACGCCCCAACCGGCGGCGAACAACAACGCCTGCCGCATCCGCTCGGGACGGCCTCGGCTGCTGCGGCGCCACAACCGAGTCGCTCCGATGGCATAAAGGAAGGCAATCGCGGCCAGCGGAAACGTGATGGGAAATGCGAGCGTCCATCCGGCCTCGGGCGCGCCGGCGCCGTAGCAGATCGAGGTCGAGAAGATCGCGTCGAAGCTCATCGCAGGCACTCGTCGAGAATGAGAGCCGCGCTGCCTTGCATGATGATGACGAGGGCAAACAGCAATGCCGCAAGCATGCCGAGATCGGCGACGAACTGCTCGGTGCTGCGCGTGCGCTCAGGCTTGAAGGCGGCGCCGCCCTGCCGCTTCGCCCGCCATGACAAGGCACCGCCGAGCAGCGAAAGCACGGCGAGCACCAGTGCCACGGGAAGCACCACCGGCACCTGGCGGTTGCACTGCCATGGTACGAGTGCGTAGTTCAGCTGCGTCGAGATTGCCCAAGCCATCGGCCCCGACAGAAGACCACCCCAGGACGTTCCCATTTTCAACGCACGCATCAGCCTAGCCTCGGCATCCAGTAGATGAGCAGATAGATCGGGATCCAGGTCAGCACCACGAAATCCCAATAGAAGACATTGTCGCCGACATCGCCGAAGCGCCGGCCGCTATAGCCATGGCGTGTGAACATCAGCACCGTCAAAACGATGGTGTCGCCGACATCGGTGATCAGGTGTGTGGTATGCAGCCCGAGCAGCACCCAGAGCATCGAACCATAGGCGTTCGTGTCCCAGTAGATGTTCAGCGCCGGGAATTCGAACCAGCGCACGACAAGCGGGGCCAGACCGAGCAGCGACATCACCACCAGCCCGATCCGCACCGGCACGATCGCGCATTGCTTGGCATGGCCGTGGAGCATGTGGTTCGGCACCACGCTGATGATGAACAGGATGGTGACGATCGTTCCGGGCCAATGGTTGGGGTGCGGGGCGCTTAGACGCCAGTTGGGCCACAAAGTGGCGAGATAGAGATAAGCGCCGGCGGCCAACGCAAAGCCCATGCCTTCCAGCGCCATGAAGCCGAGCGTTCCCCACCAGGTCGGGCTGCGCGGACCATGTCCAAAGGTTGGGAGGTCCGAAAGATCCAAGCTGGGACGCTCACTCATCCCTCATCCTCCGGGTCGTCCTTGGGCCAGAACCAGCCGATCAAGGTGATGGCGATCGGCGCGGCGCCCCAGACGATCGCCCAGGGCGTGAAGATCGAATAGACAAACGTACCGCCGACGGCGATTGCCGCCAGCAGCGGCCAGATCGACGGTGTCGCCGATTTCTCGCGAATGTCGGGATGGGCTTCCGCCACGGTTGAGATCAACAGCTCACGGACATCGACGCGGAGACCGGTCGCCACAGGCAGCGCCTCGCGTTCGGCCCAGAGCGGCTCGACATGTGTGACAATCGGTATCCGCGCGAAATTATAGCTTGGCGGCGGCGAAGACGTCGCCCATTCGAGCGTACCGGCATCCCAGGGATTGTTTCCGGCCAGTGCGCCCTTCAACGCGCCGTGTACAAGATTGAACGTGAACAGTACGAAGCTGAGGAAAAAGAGCACCGCGCCGGCGCTGATGAACAGGTTGATGTTGCCCCAGCCAAGCTCGGCCGGATAGGTGTAGACCCTGCGTGGCATGCCCCAGAGCCCGACGAGATGCATTGGGAAAAAAGCCGCGTTGAAGCCGATGAAAGCCAGCCAGAAATGCCAGCGCCCGAGACGCTCGCTCATCATGCGGCCGCTGATCTTGGGGAACCAGAAATAGGCCGCGCCCAGCAGCGGGAAGACCGAACCGCCGATCAGCACGTAATGGAAATGGGCGACGACGAAATAGGTGTCGTGCACCTGGAGGTCCAGCGGCACCGAAGCGAGCATGACGCCGGTGAGGCCGCCGATGACGAAGATGAAAAAGAAGCCGAACACGAACAGCAGCGGCGTGCGCATCACCGGCCTGCCGTCCCACAAGGTCGCCAGCCAGCAGAAGATCTGGATGCCATTGGGGATGGCGATCAGCATGCTCGACGCGGTGAAGAAGCTGGCGCCGAGCTTGGGTAGCCCCGTCGCGAACATGTGATGGACCCAGAGGCCGAACGAAAGGAAACCGACGGCGATCAGCGACAAGACCAGCCCGAGATGCCCGAACACGGGACGCCGGGCGAAGACCGGGATGATCGCGGAGACCATGCCCGTCGCCGGCAGGAAGATGATGTAGACCTCGGGATGGCCAAAGAACCAGAACAGATGCTGGAAGAGCAGTGCGTCGCCGCCCTCGGCCGGGTTGAAGATATGTGTGCCGACCAGCCGGTCGAGGATCAGGAAGGTCGAGGTGATCATCACCGCGGGCATGGCGAAGACGACGACGAAGGAGGTAACCAGCATTGCCCAGACGTAGAGCGGAATCCTGTCCAGCGACATGCCGGGGGCTCGCTGCTTGAACACGGTGACGATGGTTGCCACCGCGACGGCCAGGGAGGATACTTCTGTATAAGTGATCATCTGGGCCCAGACGTCGGCCCGCTTGCCCGGCGCGAATTCGGGGCCTGACAGCGGCACATAAGCAAACCAGCCGACGTCGGGCGCCATGTTGAGCGCGAAAGACACCCAGGCGAATATGCCGCCCGAAACATAGATCCAGTAGCTGAACGCATTCAGGCGGGGAAAGGCGATGTTGCGGCTGCCGACCATCAGCGGGACGAGATAGATGCCTGTCGCCTGCACGATGGGCACGGCGAACAGGAACATCATGGTCACACCATGCATCGTGAACAGCTGGTTGTAGAGGTCCGGGCCGATCAGACCGCGCTGCGGCCCTGAGAGCTGGATGCGCATGGCGACAGCGTTGAGCCCGCCCAGGCACAGAAACACGAAGGCGGTGATCAGATAGCGCCGTGCGACGACCTTGTGGTCGACGCTCGACAGCGCGCCGATGATGCCGGGGGGCGTGCGCCATGTCCGCGCCAGCCAGCGATCCAGGCTGGCATCGTCCATGCCGGTGTCGCGCGGTCCGTCATGCTCGGGTGCGACGTCGCCCGCGGTAGAGGTTTCACGCACCGGCGGCAGGTCGCGTTCGCTTGTGAGGTCCGCGCTGCTCATTTAAGCGCCTCGAGGTAGGCGACCATGGCGTTGAGTTCGTCGCCGCTGAGCTCCACCACCGGCATGTGGGATCCAGGCTTGATGCCCTGTGGGTCGGCTATCCAGGCGGCGAGATTGCCGCGGCTCATTGTCAATGTCCCGGCGGCAAGCGTCTGCCGGCTGGCTATATGGGTGAGGTCAGGGGCGACCGTTCCTCCGGCAGGCGTGCCGCCTATTCTGTGACACATCACGCAAGGGCGCTTCAGAAACAGATCCTGGCCGGCCTTGGCTTCGTCCCCCGTCGGAGTAGCGGCCGGCTGCAACTGGTCGTTCCACCAGGCGTCGAACTTCGCACGCGGCTCGGCGATGATGAAGGTGCCCATGTTTGCGTGCTGCGCCCCGCAGAACTCGGCGCATTGACCTCGGTAAACACCAGGCTTGTCGGCCTTGAGGTCGAGCACGTTCATGTGGCCGGGAATGAGGTCGAGCTTGCCCGAAAGGCTCGGAATCCAGAAGGAATGGATGACGTCGGTCGAGGTCAGAAGAAGCCGCACCGGTTCCCCGGCGGGGATATGAATCTCGTTCGCCGTGGTCAGGATGCGGCTTGGCGTGGCATCCTCATAGCGCACCTCCCACCACCATTGATGGCCGGTGACCCGAATGGTCATTGCGGCATCCGAGCCGATCGCGGCGAGCGTCCTGTTGGCGAAGAAGCTCAGCAAGGTCAGTCCGATCAGGACAATGGCGGTCAATCCGACGGCGGTCATCACCGCGCGCAGCTTCCGGTCGTCGGCGCCGGCCTCGATCGCGAGCGGCTCCGCCTGCGCGCGCGACCGCATCATCAAGGGCACGACGAGGGCGATCATCACCAGCACCCACACCACGGCGCAGAGCGCGGTGAAGAACCAGATCAGCCATGCCAGTTCGCTCGCCGCGGGACCTTTCGGGTCGAGGGCGGATTGCCAGCCCGCGCAGCCCTGGAGCAACAGAGCCCCGGCGGTGGCGAACGCCATCGAGACGAGACGTTTCACGGCGACTTCCCCAGCGTGGCCGCGTCGGGCATGCGGTTTTCCGAAGGATGCGCCATCATGTCGTCATTGCGTTGCGGTGCGGCGGAAGACGGCGCGTTGCCGCTCAGCGAGCGCACGAAAGCCGCGAGCTCCCAGATCTGGTCGTCGGGAATCTTGTCGCGGAAGCTCGGCATGCCGTTTGGCCGACCGTCGCGGATCGTGGCATGGATGCTTTCGATCGAGCTGCCATAGAGCCACTTCTGGTCCATCAGGGCCGGCCCCATGCCGCCGCCGCCATTGGCGTGGCATCCCGAACAGTTGAACCAGCCGAAAAGCCGTTTCCCTTCGCTCATGTGGAAGGCGTTGGCCTCGAAGCTCGCCGCCTTGTTGTCGCTGGCGGGGGGCCGCTGTCCGCCGGGCTCCAGCGTGGTCACAGGCGTCGGCTGCTCGCCCGATCCGAGCGCCGATTGCGGGCGCGTGTCACGTTCCTCGCGCTGGCAGGCAGCGAGCGCCAGGACTGGAAACAGGAGCATGGCCACCGCGGCTCTCATCGCACCGGGCTCCCCGAGGGATCGAGGCGGGGCACGCCATACTGTGACAGCAAGGCATCTATCTCGTCCTTGTGCCTGGACAGGGCGCCATTGACATCGCCGCGCAGCGCATCGTCTTCGCGGCGGACGCCCATCGAGATGTCGTAGATCATCGGCAGTTGCGGTCCGTCGATGCGGGGCGCAACCGGCGTGATGCGGAGCGGCACCTTCTGCCTGGCGGCGAAGTAGCCGGCGAGGGGGCCCCAGACCACGGCAAGGTCGATCTCGCCACTCGCCACCGCTTCGACGATGCGCGCCGGCGGGTTGGGGGCGGAATAATCGCCATAGACCGGATAGCCAACGAGGTGCCCGACGATACCGCGGCGGCCAAGCGCCTGGACCGGAGGCGAATTGGCGCCATCGTCGCCGATGAGCTGAACACCGATCCGCATGTCGCGCAGCCGCGGATCATTGAACGATGCTACGTCGGGGCCGTCCCTGCGGGTGACGAAGACATAAGACGATCGGTAGTAGGGCGTGGTGGTGCGCAGCATTTCGAGGTTGCTCGGCGTGCCCGGCACGAGATCGCATAGACCGGCCTTCAGCGTGTTTCGGATGAAGCCGCGGCGCTGCGCCCACCAGGTATAGGTCAGCTTCGCGCCGAGATCGGACGCAACGATTTCGGCGATCCTGTTCTCGAAGCCCTGACCGGCCGCGTTGGAGAACGGCATGTTGTTCGGATCGGCGCAGACCCTCAACTCACGTGCGTCGGCTGTGGCCGTCAAGAACACGAAGGCGATGGCGGCCATGCCGATCACCAGCCGTTGACACGCCTTTCGCGCCGGACCTACGGTCAAGTACAATCCATCAAGGCAGCCGGAACACATAAAGCGTGCCTCCCGAGGTTGTCGCGTTCTTCAGATCCTTCATGGCATTGACGAAACCGAGCGCGGCGGTGGCGTCACGCGGGTCAAGATCGCCCGATACAATGGCGCCGGCCCAGCCACCGACGCCTGAGAGGATGGCGACATATTGGTGCCCGTCGGGACCGCGATAGGTGATGGGCTGGCCGATGATCCCGGACGAGGTCTTGAACTGCCAAAGCAGGTCTCCGGTCTTGGCGCTAACCGCCTTGAACCAGCCTTCCATCGTGCCATAGAACACAACGTCGCCGGCGGTCACTACCGCGCCGCTCCACACCGGGAAATTCTCCTTGAGGCTCCAGGCGGGTTTCTCCGCGGCGATGTCCCAGGCGGTGAAGGCGCCGCGATTACCGCCAGGCCCTGGTATCATGCGGACGTTCATGCCCACATAGGGCGTGCCGGCGATGTAGTTCACCTCGACGCCTTCTTCATCCATGCACAGATTGTTGTGCGGGATGTAGAGCAGGCCGGTCTTCGGCGAGAACGCGGAAGGCTGCCAGTCCTTGAGGCCCGACGCCGTCGGACAGATATCGCGAACGACCTTGCCGGTGCCGGTCTTCTTGTCCGGGTTTACGATCAGCCGACCGGTTTTCAGATCCACACCTTTGCTGGAGTTGACCGGACCAAACGGTTTTGCCGACAGCACCTCGCCGGTTGTCCGGTCGAGGATGTAGAGATAGCCGTTGCGCTCCGGCCGGATCAGCACCTTGCGCGGCTTGCCCTGCCAAGTCATGTCGAGCAGGATCTGCTCGTTGATGCCGTCATAATCGTGGAGGTCGTGCGGGCTCCACTGATAGAACCATTTCGCCGCGCCGGTGTCGGGATCGCGCGCGAAAATGCCAGACGTCCACTTGTTGTCGCCCGGCCGCAAATCCGGATTCCATGGTCCGGGATTGCCGGTGCCGTGGAAGATCAGGTTCAGATCGGGATCATAGGAAATCCAGCCCCACATGTTGCCGCCGCCGATCTTCCAGGCTTCCGGCGGCCACGTCGTGACGCCAAGATCCTTGCCTTTGTCCATGTCGTAGTGCGGCTTGAAGTCCGATCCGATCAGCACGTCCTTGTCCGGCCCGGTGCTATAGGCGATCCAGACGACATGACCGTCGCCGGCGTCGAGCGCCTTTACCCAGCCGCGAACGCCCATCTCGCCGCCGGAATTGCCGACCAGCACTTTGCCCTTCACCACAAGCGGCGCCATGGTGATGGTCTCGCCGATGTTGATGTTGCCGACATGAGTGTTCCAGATCGGCTTGCCCGTGTTCGCATCAAGGGCAATCGTGTGGCCGTCCAGCGTATTGAAAAAGATGCGCCCGTCGGCGAATGCCACCCCTCGGTTGACGACGTCGCAGCAGGCCACCCCCTGTGCCGCCGGCTCGGGATTGGGTTCGTACTTCCACTTCATCGGGGCGCCGGGCTTGGAGAGATCGAGCGCATAGACGAAGTTGGGAAAGGGCGTCACGATATACATGGTGTTGCCGACGACCAGCGGCGCTGCTTCCTGGCCCTTGTTCACGCCTGTCGAGAACGTGAACGCGACCTGCAGGTTCTTGACGTTGCCTTCATTGATCTCGGAGAGTTCGCTGAAGCGCGTCGACGCGTAGTTCTTGGCCGGCATCGTCCATTGGCCGTCATCGGGTGGCGAAGCTGCGGCTGGCGGTACGATCGCTGGTGTTTTAGGGGGCTCGGACGCAGCGCCCAAAAGCGGCAGGCAGGCGAGCAGCGTCACCAGAAGGATAGCGCCAAACGAATTCCCGGCTGCCAATTTGCGGGTATGTCGTTCTACGTCAACGCGCGTCAATGCCAACTGCGGCATAGCTTTCATTTATTGATCGAGCCTCCCACGCCGGCGCCGAGTTCGGCCGCGATGTCGGCCTCCGTTCCGGCACAAAGCGGATGGCCCCAGCCCGAAGCGCTTTTGCCGCCGGGGTCCAGATCGTAGACAATGGCATCCTTGCGATTTGGATTGACGCCTGCCGGGACCTTGTCGAAGCCGAGCGCCGCGCGGATACGCCAGGCGACATTGTGATCGGCGCATGAGGAATCGCCTGAAACGCCGAGGCCGCCGACAATGCTCTTGCCGTCGTAGAGGGCAAGCCCGCCGCCAAACACCACGACGCCTCCGATCGGCTTGCCGACGAGCGGGTCGCCGCCGCTTCCGAACGTTTTGGGATCGCCCGTATAGGCCGCGGCCTGGTTGACAGGATTGGTCTCCTGCAGGCCAAATAGCGGTCCCCCGGGCTGCACCCCCGCATAGAGATTGGCCGTCGAGAGGGCCATCTGAGCCAGGCTGAGACCGTTGGCCGTGTTGGCTTTCTCCGCGGCTATGAGCCGACTTCCCGGCCATTGCGAGTCGGGGGTGGGGCCGCTGAACGCAATCGCGCAGACAGTGCCGTCACGGGCAACGATGGCTGCCCATTCGTTGGTTTCAAAGCCGCCATTGGCTGGTCCGCCGCTTGCCTTCACGTTGGCTTTGAGGGCTGCAAGCAGCTTGTCGTGATCGGCCGGACAGGGCTCCTGCGCCATGGCATCGTGCCCGTGGAACAGGCCACCCATCAGCAACAGCAGGCCAAAAAGAGGTACGAAAAGCTGCGAGCGATACATTGTCCTGGCATTCGTTTACATAACAAGGACCACCCCGGCAGACCGCAGAATGCGAGGATACGTCCAGTGCGTCAGTGCCTAACTCGCGTACTGCTTCTATGTTCCTGCTTTGCATAAAATTCATGCAGTTGGATTTGGGTGCAGGTGTTCAATCAAAGCATGGGACCTGGACACCCGTGGCCACATGCCAAGCAATGAGGCAACGCGGCTGATCCGGGAAAATGCGATCGGGACAGCGCAGACGCACCCGCCCTGACAAACCCTGTTGCCTTGTCACGGCGTTCGACGATGGATGATCTCTTCAATAAGTTTCGCGTCGGCTTCGTATTCCGCGGCCCGCGCAGCCATTTGACTGGCCAGGCTGTGTCTTTCCCGCGCGGCTTCGCGTTTTGCCGTACGTTTGGCCAACTCAGCCCGCTGCTGGTGCGCTCTTAAAAGGCTCCAAAGAGCCTGCTCCGCATCGTCAGCCTGGGCCTGCATTAAAACGTCCGCTCCGAACGCATGTCCGGTGTGGCAGCGGTAACGGGTAATCGGCCCGTCTTCGATCTCCCATAGGGGGCCATGACATTCGGGGCAGACAAATGTCGAGGGGGCGCCAAGCTGGCCTTCGGTCAATTCCATTGTGCTGTGCTCCTGAGCTGCAATCGCTGCCTCAAGGCGGATGCCGGACGGGATTTCTGGTGTCGGTCCTGCGATTTCGGAAGCAAGCCTGTGCAACAGGCCAGCCATTTCGGACAGAGGGACGCAATGGTCGATTTCCACATTCTGCAAGGCGCTCAGCGGCATGTCGGGTACTGCAGCGTCGCCGGGGTCCTGGACTACGCTGACGCCTCCGCACATCTTGATTGCGTGCAGGCCGGCGGTGCCGTCGGAGAGGCTGCCTGTGAGCACGACGCCGATCACGCTGCCGCCAAAGCTGCAGGCGGCCGACCGAAACAGGGGGTCGATGGCGGGGCGCGCCAGGTTCTCGCGCGGCCCGCGCCGCAGCAGCATATGATCGTCGTGTAACAGAAGGTGAGCTCCCGGCGGTGCAACGAAGATGTGCCCGTTTTTAACCTTCATGCCGTTGGAGGCATTTGCAACGGGCATGTTGGCAGCGCGACCGAGAATGTCGCCGAGGTAACTCGTGGGACCAACGTGCTGTACGACGAGGAGAGCCGCCGGGATGTCCGGCGAAAGATCGCGGACAAGTCTCTTCAGCGCGTCGACGCCGCCGGCCGATGCTCCGATTGTCACGATGCACCGGTTCTCGCAACCGTCGGGACGGACCTTATCCGGCTGGCCCGCACGCTCCGAATCTGGTCGTGGTGCGGCGGTGGCCATGGTTGCTTCACCCACATTCAGCACAGATGTCGATGCGAGCGCTCCGGCCAGTCCGTTGCTGGTCGGATGCCCTGCCTTCGTCGGTGTTAGCTTCCGGCCGCATCGCGGAACATAGATGCCCGCGTCGGCTCTGTGCTAACGCCTACGTGCGCGTTTGACGGCAGCCTCTGCCACGGCCGGGGCCTCCTGAATGCTTGCCGCGCCGCCGAAATCGGCGTTCTTGGTACGGCCAGCTCCCGGGCCTGCTCCTAGATCAGCACCTGTTGTCGGATCGGAAGCCGGATCGGAAAGCGTACGGTCGGCCATCCTGGCCACCACCTTCATGTCTTTGGCCCCCAGCTTGACAGTTGCCAGGCCGTCTCCGCCGTCGACGGGCATCACCTCTTCAAGGTCATCGATCCGATCCCACTCTTCGCCGGAATTCCATGGGCCAGCGACATCGCCGTCGCCTTGAGAGGTGTTGACATACATGCTGGCGTACTTCTCTACGCCTGGGAGCTTGCCGGAAGGGAAATTGTTTTCGATCGCGTAGAGTGCTTTCTCAAACGACTTCTGGTGCGCGATCTCGCGGGTCATCAGGAAGCCGAGCGCGTCCTTGATTCCCGGGTCGTCGGTGATGTTGATGAGGCGTTCGTAAACGATCTTGGCGCGGGCTTCGGCGGCGATATTCGACCGCAAATCCACCGTGGGTTCACCGCGCGAGTCGACATAGGCCGCGGTCCAGGGAACGCCGGCTGAGTCGCACAGCGCGGGAGCGCCGCCGAACAGAATTGATTCCTTGGCTGTTGTGCCGCTGGCGCCGATCATCAGGTAAAGGTCGGCTTCCTTCATTTGGCCCTCGGCCAGCTGTGCCTTGAGCCCCTTGTTGAGCATGGTGACGATTGATCCCACCACTTCGAGATGGCTGAGTTCTTCGGTCGCAATATCGAGCAACATGTCGCGACGGCCAAGATCGTCCTCGCCAAGCCCTTGCGTGAAATAGCGCATGGCCGCTGCAAGCTCGCCATCGGCGCCGCCGAACTGTTCCATGATCATGCAGGCCAGGCGAGGATTCGGCTCCGAGACGCGAACGGTGTATTGCAGGCGCTTGTTGTGCATGAACATGGACATCTCTCCGGTTAGACCATCCGAACATCCCGGCAAGTTGATTGTTCCATCCGGCCATCGGCCAGCGAGCATTTTTACGGTAACTTCAGTGTTGAGCATCGCAGGGAGCCAGAGGCGGCATTTATTTCTCCGACCGGTGACCGGCGGCAACGAGATTTCGATCGTGCTGCGCCATCACGGCAATGAGCAAGGCCGCGGATGGGCAAGAGGTAGACAAAATCTGGAGGGATATTGGCTCGGAAAAGTGAAGCCGGGCCATATTAATACGATGTCGGTGTCGACACCTTCGGCCCGTTTCGCCGCACACCTTACGCGGCAAACGCCGGGTTCGGTCACACGGCGAGCGTCGCGGGCTGTTGCCCGTTCACTTTCGATCCAGCACCTTCCGGACTTTCTCTGCCAATTCGTCGATCGTGTAGGGCTTGGTCAAAAGTTCGGTTCCGAAATCGAGCGTGCCGTTGTGGACAATCGCATTTCGTGTGTAGCCGGTGGTGTAGAGCACTTTTAGCGACGGGTGCATTGTCTTGACCTGATCCACCAGCTCCCGGCCCGACATCTCCGGCATCACCACGTCGGTGAACAGAAGCGACGGCACTTGCCCGCTTTCGACGGCCACCAGCGCTTCGCGTGGACCTTGCATTTCCAGCACGGAGTAGCCCAGTTCCCGCAGCGCTTCCGCGGCCATCAGCCGGACGCGATCTTCATCCTCGACAACCATGATGATCTCGTCTGCACAGCCGGGGTGCTCGCCTGCCACGACGTCGATTTGGCTGTCGAGCACGCCATGGTGCGAGCGCGGCAAATATATTTTCAAGGTGGTTCCGATGCCCTGCTCGGAATAGATCTTCACACTGCCGCCGGACTGGCGAACAAACCCATAGACTTGGCTGAGTCCCAGCCCGGTGCCTTTGCCGACCCCCTTGGTGGTGAAGAACGGATCGAAGGCTCTTGCGACAACATCAGCAGTCATGCCCGTTCCTGTATCGGTGACCGCTATCATCACATACTGGCCGGAGGGGATCGCGTTCTCCCTGGCATAGCGATCGTCGACGTGGGCGTTTGATGTCTCGATCGTCAGCTTGCCGCCAGCAGGCATGGCATCCCTTGCGTTGACGCAAAGGTTGAGCAGCGCGCTTTCCAATTGCCCTGCGTCGGCCTCGACATGCCATAGGCCCGCAGCGAGCACGGTCTCGATCTGGATGGTCTCGCCAAGCGTCCGGTTCAGCAATTCGCTCATACCGGAGACGAGGCGATTTGGATTCAGCCGCTTCGGCGCCAGTGGTTGCTGGCGGGAAAAGGCGAGCAGTCGCCTGGTAAGTTCTGCGGCACGTTGTGCTCCATCGATCGCGCCGGTTACGAATTGGTGGACGTTGGTATCGCCGTTTCTGAGCTTGCGCTGCACAAGGTTCAGGCCGCCGATGATGACGGCCAGCATATTGTTGAAGTCGTGCGCGATGCCACCGGTGAGCTGTCCGACAGCTTCCATCTTCTGGGCTTGGCGCAGGTGCTCTTCTGCTCTGGCGCGTTCCGCAACTTCATCTTTGACACGTTGTTCGAGCGTGCCGTTGAGTGTCTGCAGCGCCTTGAACAGCCGGGAGTTGTCGATGGCCGTCGCGGCATGGCCGGCAAGCCCCAGCAAGGCCGCTTCTTGCTGTTCGGCGAACACGCCGGTCTCTGAATGACCAAGGAAGAGGCCGCCCAGGACCTCGCCCGAACGCGAGACGACCGGCACGGCGAGATAGGAACGCACCGGCAGATGGCCCTCCGGCATTCCCTTGCGGGGCCAGTTCTTTCCATAACGGGGATCCGTGAGGATATCATCGGAACGCACCACGCTTGTTCCGCGGAAAGTGGGCTCGAACACCGCGGTGTTGCGCGGCATCGGAAAGTTTTCGAAAGCAGAACGAGGTGCCCCCGACAGGGCGTAGAGCACATAGCTGTCGCCCTTGTCGTCGATCACATTGTAGAAGAAAGCTCCGAATTGTGCGCCCGACAGCACCACGCCGGCATCGGTTACCGTCTGGACAATTCGCTCCACGTCAAGCTCGGCCGCCACGGCTGCCGCAGTGGCGTTCATCAACTGAAGCTGATGCTCCACCCGCTTTCGCGCGGTGACATCGACCACGGTGCCGATGAAGCGGATCGCACGGCCGGACTGGAAAAGCGCTTCCCCCGTTGCGGCAATCCAGCGCTCCTTGCCATCCCGAAGGCCGATCGTCCGGTATTCGATGTCGTAGCGGGAGGGGGGGCCCGGCGCAAGCGACTGGCGTACGGCCTCGTCGGCCCGTGCGCGATCTTCCGGATGGAGGCCCGCCAGGAACGCGCTTTCATATGTCACCTCCGCGTCCGGCGGCAAACCAAAAAGGGCTTTGCACCGGTCGTCCCAACGCAGCACTCCGCTGATGGGATCGTAATCCCAGGTGCCAATAGCGGCCGCGTCGGTGGCAAGCCTCAGCCTCTCCTCGCTGGCCCGTGCCGCCTGTTCCGAGCGAACGCGCTCGATGTGAGCCCAGGACCGCTCCGTCACCTCGGTCAGCAAGGACAGTTCGCGTTGCGACCAGACGCGGCGCTGCTTGTCGTGGATGGCCATCAGGGCAGTCAGTCGGCCTTGTTTGACCAAAGGCATACAGATGGTTGCCGTTATCCCGATATCCTGAAAGGTCTTCGCTTCCTCGGGAGCAATTTCCTCAAGGTTGTTGTTGATGATAAGCGGCTTGTTGGCGCTGAGGTTGGTGACAGCCAGGCGACCAAAATCGGCAAGACTGTAATATCCCCTGATGCTGGGCGAGCCAGGTGCGCTCCAATCGCCGCGGATGGTGAAATGGTCTTGGTCCTGCTCCATGTCGGCATAGGCGCAAATCGAGACGCCAAGATGTTCGCCGAGGAGCCGAGTGGTGATCTGCATGACAGCATCGGCGTCGGCCGCGAGGGCTATCTCCCTGCCGAGGCGGTCGAGAAAAGCAAGGCGTTCGGCGTTCTCACGCAGGGCCAGTTCGGCGCGAAGGCGTTCTATCGCCGTACGCGTCCGGTCCGCGACTGCCGAAATGAGGGCTACTTCCTCCGTCGCCCAGCGTCTGGGCGCGGAGTGGTTCAGGTATAACAGCGCCACCAGCCCGCCATGCTCGGTAACGGGCATGTTGATGACGGATTGGGCGCTGATGGCTTTGAGTGCCTCGGCATGGCTGCTGGTTCGCGGATCTGTCTCGGCGTTTTCAAAGACAACGGTTTCGCCTCGCTTCAAATCCTCGATATACGAGCCGTAGTTCCTGAAATTCAGCGTCCCAGCCAGGCTTTTGATGCCTGGCGCGTTCCAGTCCCTGTCAATGGTGATCGTTTCTTTCTCTAGATCGATCGTGCCGTATCCGGCTCGGCTGATGCCAAAATGGTTCCCCAGCAGTTCCGCGGCTGCGTAGGCCAGTTCTGCGGGATCCGTAATCTCGCGAATACGGTCGCCCAGCGCTGCCAAAAGCTCGAAGCGCTGCAGTTCAGATCGCGGATTGCTTGAAGTGGCCCCCATTTCGCCCCCGTTTGCCCGGACTTAAATGCAGTCTGGGGCCAAGAGTTCCCCGCAGGACGGCAGTTTCTTTGGCGGGCCGGTCAGCCGAACACGCCGCACCGGTCATAGGTTAATGACAGCTTGGCGCGCTGTGGCGGATAAAGGGGAAACCAGCGGGCACTTTCCCGCTGGCTGGGTGCCCGAACCGCACTTCACTCGTTTGGAGACGTTTGATGCTTGACCGACCCATTCTTACGAATACGGACGCTCTCTATCCAGACGACCTGAAAACGCTTCGGTCGGTCTTCGACGCGCTGTGTCAGGAATTTGAGATTTCGTCGGACACTACCGCGGCAGAATCCATCGCGAGAGAGCTGGTCAGACTTTTCCAGACCGGGATGACGGAAGCGGCCATGCTGATGATTGCCGTGCGCGCACGTTGGCAGGGTGATTGGAAAATGGGAGGCAGCAGCGCTGCCCAGGCTTAACGGTCCCAACTCCATGGAGAAGGCCTACTTTAGCCGCTTGAGCGGTTGTACAGCGTTGTCTTGTCTGGCGGAACAAGCTTTCGCCCCGAGAGTTGGGGTCGGCAGATAGTTTCCAACAGGCACGGGCATGGCGTTCGACAGAGATGGACCGAAACTCGCGACCGGGTTGCTCGCGGCCTCGTTGGCGGCGCTGGCGGCATACAACGCCATCCGCGCCAAACGTGCGATTGCCGGCCGGGCGTGCGGACGTGTGATGGAGATCTATGGTGTGCGCCTGCATTTTATCGAAGCCGGAACCGGCATGCCGCTCCTTCTCTTGCATGGCAATGGATCCATGGCGGAGGATTTCAAGTCGAGCGGCATCTTCGATGAGGCGGCAAAGACCTACCGGGTGCTTGCATTTGATCGTCCCGGTTTTGGGCGAAGCTCACGACCGCGCGGCCGGCGTTGGTCCGCTCGCGACCAAGCCGACCTTATACATGCCGCGGCCTGCGGGCTGGGTATAGAGAAATACCTCGTGCTTGGACATTCCTGGGGAGCTTGGATCGCCCTCGAATTGGCGCGCAGGCATTCTCAATCGGTCGTCGGCATCGTGCTGGTCTCCGGCTATTACTATCCGCCACCGCGGCTGGATCTTGCACTGGCCGCACTCCCTGCACTGCCTGTGATCGGCACCGCGTTTCGTCACACCTTGCTGCCGCCGCTTGTAAGGCTTGCTTGGCATTGGGCAATGGAGAAGATCTTTAAACCCGCCATCGTCGCCAGCGAGTTCGCCGCACTCGCCAAAGATGTCGCCAGCCGCCCTTCCCAACTGCGGGCGGTTTCTCTGGAGACAGCATCGATGCTGGTCGCGTCCCTGTTGGGAAAGGCCAACTATAGGGACATTGCCGTGCCCACCGGCATCATGGCGGGATCCGGGGATTGGTTGTTCGACGCGCAACGCGATGCACGACGCTTGCACGCGGAAGTCGGTGGGTCTCTCCTTGAGGTGGTTCCGGGCGCCGGCCATATGGTTCATCAGAGCGCCCCCCAAGCAGTGGTCGGCATGGTGCACACTATTGCAGGACGGCACGCCTTGTTCCAAGCGGGCCGTGGGCAGCGACCCAAGTCGTGTGCCGACGAGTTCAAGGCAGATCCGGCCTCGCGGGAGCCACCGGCGATAAGCGAGGCCGCTTGCACGGAATGATCTCCAAACGGGGCTTTCAAATGAGCGACCAACGTCCAGCCGACATGCAGTCGGTGCTCCACCAGAACATACAGGCCCTGGTGGAGCACAGGCGGCAGCAAGAAGAGCGCCAAGGCGTTCAAGCGTGGGTCGCCGGCGCTGTTTCGCGCTTCGCGGGAAGCATGACTTTCGTCTATCTGCACCTTGCAATTCTTGTCGTCTGGGTCCTCGCAAACCTTGGCGAGATACCAGCCGTCCCAGCCTGGGACCCGACTTTCGTGATCCTGGCTATGGTCGCCTCGGTTGAGGCAATCTTCCTGTCTACTTTCGTGCTGATCAATCAGAACAGAATGGCCGCCCACAGCGAGCGCCGAGCCGAACTGGATTTGCAGATCAGCCTTCTAAACGAACATGAAACCACGCGGCTGATCGAGATGGTGGCTGCCTTGACGGCGCGTCTGAATATCTCGACCCCGGCCGACAAAGAGCTGCCGGAACTCGCCGAGAATGTGGATCCCCAAAAGGTGATGACGCAGATCCAGCAAGCTTCTGGAGATCAGGAGAACGCTTGATCAAAGCGACCTCGTCGGCAACGGTTAAGCGTCGGCTACAACCTGTAATTCAGCCTCATTGTCCAAGGCTGTCGAAGCAGCTAAGCCGGTGTCGGCCTTTTCCAGGGTGGCTTCCCGACGTCACAAGTCCGCCGCGCAATCGAGGCAGCGTAGAGCTTCGATAACCAACAGGCTGCTGCGCGTCAGATGGAACCAAGTTGACGCCGAACTCGTATTAGCGGTGGCGGCTTGGGGAGATTCCGGATGAGCGAAGGTGCTGTTCTGATCGTCGAAGATGAGACAATGATCCTGCTCGACCTCGAGTCAGCTTTGGAGGAGGCCGGCTTCCAGGTCGTCGGCACTCGGAGTGCCGCCGAGGCGCTGGCGGCTTTCGACCCCGATCCGACCAAGTTCAAGGCCGTGCTCACGGACATCCGTCTGGGAGCAGGACAGTCGGGGTGGGAGGTCGCTCGGCACTTGCGAAGGTCCAACTCGACCATCCCGGTTGTCTATATCAGTGGCGACAGCGCGGTACACTGGGGAGCGGAAGGTGTGCCCAACAGCATAATGATCACCAAGCCCTTTTTTCTGCCGCAGATCATAACTGCCGTTTCTCAACTTTTAAACGCGCAGCAAGGTGCAGAAACTCACCTCTAGGAATGGGACCGCGGCTCCGCGAACACGACCGAACATTCTTCTTCGGCCAATCGGCGCCGTCCGGCGTAAAGCGTTCGCGTCTGCTTGGGTCAAATGTCGGCGGCCTCAACCAGATGTCGACCTCAGCTCCTTTCCCCTCGCCACCGGCTCGCATCCACTCGGGAGCCCTCCCGAAAGCAGGGGCGCTCATTGGTTGAGCTTTCGGTCGAGTTCGTCAAGCAATGACCGATGCTCGCTAGGCATGTCCGCGTCTGTCGGCAGATCCAGCAACTGGCGAAGCTGGCGACGATTGGCGTCCGATGAAATCCACTCCCGTATGAGGCGGGCTATGACCTTTTGTTGTGCCTTGCCGATTTCTTCCATGTTAGATTCCGAGCTTGTCCGTTGGACGAACTCGGCGGCTCTTTGATGGTTCCCCGTCCTGTACACAAATCGAGGCGAATCGAGGCACAATCTATGGGTTAATGCATGTCGCTCAAAAGTGGCCCTGGTTTTGAGACACGACATGCCAGTGGATGTTTGCAGTCCCAGTCCGCTCGCCTAACGCTGCGCGTAGAGTGCAAATTTATACGTTCGATTTTACCCGAAGCGAGAGGCTCAGCCGCAAAATCTTGGCGCCATTTTCATCGCGCACTTCGATAAACAATTGCTGCCCGTCGACGCTCTTCAGTGACTCTCTCGTGAGGTCGACAAGGCCCTCGAATCCCGCGCGGCGGACCTCCTCGAGGCCAGCGCATTCGACACCTATTTCGTCTTCGAAGATGAGATCGCCATCGCCGCTGTCGAAGAAAAATCGTGCCATCGGAGAGCTTCCGTCACTGCTAATCTGCGGGGTTCCTTTGGTGCAGGTAGGTCGTGTCGAAATCTCCTGCGTGAGTGAGGCCAGCCCAGTCCAGTGCGTGAACTTTTGATCCCGAGGTGGCAATGAGGCCTCTGCGTCGTAGTTCCTGGAGCATCCGGTTGACGTGGACCGTGGACAAACCCAGTGCATCGCCAAGGGCCGCCTGTGTAATGGGGATATCCGCCACGTGATCCTCAATGCGCCCCATGGAGCGCAAGCGAAAAATCAGTTCGCACAGGATGTGAGCCATGCGGGTGTATGCCTCGCGTCTTCCCACATTGATGACCCACTCCCTGTAAATCGCGGCATCTATCAACGTCGACCGCCAAAAAGCGGTGGCGATGCGAGGGTGCTGGTCGCAAACGGCACGCAGGGTGTCATGCCGCATGAAACCTATTCGCGCCGGCGTAAGGGTCGAGAAGTTACAATCCATGACCGACAGATGCAGCCCATGCAGATCAGGAATGTCGCCGGCGACGAAGAATGATGTGATTTGTCGCTTTCCTTCGCCCGTATGTTTGGTCGAACCGATCAAGCCATCAAGAACGACAAACGAGTAAACAGGACGGTCGCCCTCACGCACCAGATCGTGGTTGGCCAAATATTCCTTCTCCTGGATCGGAATGCCTTTCAGAACGCCGATGTCGGCCTCTCGAAGATCCGAGATGGTCTGAAGCTTGCGAATGAGTACATCCGAGGATGAGGTGGGGAACAAATTGACTACCTGGCTGATGTTGGTGATCGAACTATTATCCGCGCCAAAAGTTCCGACTGGCATGGGGACATATGCGCGGCGGCAGAAGGCGCCGCCGTGCGGCATGGTCCCATGCCTGGAGCGTTTTGCCAGCGTCGAGCGTGGTTGAAGATCCCGGAATGATCGAAGCACCAGTTTTTTAGGACAGCCATAGGTGAGCAAGGCAGCAATGCATTAACCTATGACATAGGCTCGGTTAGAAATTTTCCCGCTGGGCAGCCAGCCCCAGGAGTTCGCCGATCACGGCGCAGCTTTGACCCTGTCGCTCCGCCCATTTCAAGGGCTGCACCCGCAGCCCGTCCTGGAACTCTTTGATGCGCCGCCAGGAACGGGGTGGCTCCGCTGACGTTGTCTCAGTGGCAAGGTGAGATTTCAGTGAACAGGCATATTTCGCGGACGGATGTCGAACAAATCGATCACACGGATGACAGCGGGTTTGCGATAGAGCACGGCGGACCGCCATCCTCAGCAATCGCGGTAGCGCTGGCCCGTGGCCTGGAGACCAGTCGGGACAAGCACATCATCCATATAGCTCCCTCGGAACGCAGTGCCGAGGAGATCGCCGGCGCCTTGCGTCAGTTCCTGCCTGACGCGGATATAATCTTGCTGCCGTCCTGGGATTGCCTGCCCTACGACAGGGTGTGGCCCACACGCGCCAATATGGGGCGAAGGCTTCGTGCGTTGCGTGAGATCGCAACGAAGCCGGATCGCCCGCGCATCGCTGTAATGTCGCTCGAAGCCATTCTGCAGCGGGTGCCGCCTGCTCCGGTCATCGCTGGCGGTTTCACAATTCTGGAGGTGGGACAAAAGCTCGACCGTGACGATTTTAGAACCTGGTCCGAAGCCATTGGCTATGTCGTCGACGAGAGGGTCGACGAACCGGGTGAGATAGCCTTTCGGGGCGATCTCATCGATATTTTCCCTGCTGGCGCGGATGGCCCCGTTCGCGTCATCGTTGATCCCGATGCCTGCATCCGGCAGCTCAAGACCTACGACCCGCTCAGTCAGCTCAGCGATCAGGTTCGAGACTCGATTACGGTCGGACCGGCATCCGAGCTGATCTTTAAAGCTGGTGAGCATCCTGAGTTGACAGCGATGCGCGCGACGTCGATGGAGGAGCGCCTGGTCGCATCGTATGGCGCTATGCCATCCGTCTTCGATGCGGCATCCAGCGCTTCGATCTCCTTCCTTGAAGGGACCGACGGGCAGCCGCTCGGCAGAATTCTGGATCTGGTCGAGGATGCACGTCGTGCCAGGCAGGAGGCAGCCGGAACGAAAAAACCTTTGCCGGGACGATTTTACCTATCCCGTGAAGAGTGGGACGCTGCTCTGCTTAACCGCTGCTGCGTGAGACTAGCCGTTTCTGCCGTGGGAGTTCCCAAATTCTTCCGCCAGGCCCGACCCGGGTATGATTTCGCGGAATTCATCAGAGGGCAGACGAGTGCCGGAGTCAGAGTAGTGTTCACCGGCGATGCCTCTGAACTGCAGCGAGCAGATCGCCTGCTCGATAGGAGACTAGGCCGGCGGGCAGAGGAAGCGGCCGACTTGCCGCAAATCCTTTCGGCCGCGAGGGGCTCTGTTCTCAAGGCTGAATTCGTCCTCGACGAAGGGTTTGTCGACGCGCAATCCAATATCGCCGTGGTGGCCGCATCCGACCTGTTTGGGCCCGCGTTAAAGGCGAGCGGGAGCGCGACCACGGGCATACTCGAACCCGAGTTGCGCATTGGCGATGTCGTCGTCCATGAAGACCATGGCCTGGGCGTGCTCGCCGCGGTCGAACAGGTCGAGTTGGCTGGCCAGCAACAGGATGTCGTCAGACTGGAATATCATGGCGGGGCTTCCTTGCTGGTTCCGGTCGACGACTTTGGACGAATATGGCGCTACGGCTCGGAACCGGAGGCAGTGTCGCTTGATCGCCTCAAAGGCGAGGGCTGGCCGAAGCGACGCGAAGCTGCGTTGCGCGAGATCGACAGGCTGGCCAAACGCCTCTTGAGTCTTGCCAAAATCAGGTCCAGCCAGCCTGCCGAGATCATAAAGCCCTCCCGCACGGACTTGGCCCGTTTTGCGGCGAGATTTCCCTATACGGAGACGCCCGACCAAGCGGCCGCCATCCGCGCTGTGCTCGATGATCTTTCGTCGGGAAGAACAATGAACCGGCTCGTCTGCGGCGATGTCGGCTTCGGCAAGACAGAGGTCGCCCTGCGTGCTTGCGCCGCCGCGGCTTTCTGCGGGAAACAGGTTGCTATCATAGCGCCGACAACGGTGTTGGCACGACAGCACTATGAGACGTTCAGCCGCCGCTTCGCAGGAACCGGCCTGCAGGTCGCCCACCTTTCAAGAATGGTCGGGGCAGCGGAGGCGAGAGCGGCAAAAGAGGGTCTGCGGAGCGGCCAGGTTGCGGTCGTTGTGGGTACTCAGGCCCTGGCGTCCAAGAGCGTCACCTTCGCCAATCTTGGACTGCTGGTGATCGACGAGGAGCACCGGTTCGGGGTCAAGTTGAAGCGCGCGCTGCGGACCATGGCGCCTCGCCTCCATACGCTGAGCATGACCGCCACACCGATACCCCGGACGTTGCAATCGGCGTTGTCAGGCATCCAGGACGTCAGCGTTCTAAACTCTCCGCCCGCCAAAAGACGTCCCGTTCGCACGATCTTGGCAGCGTTCGATCCAGCATCGGTGCGCGCGGCCCTTCTGCGTGAATTTCACCGGGGTGGACAGAGCTTTTTCGTGGTCCCGCGGATCGAGGATATTGCCCAGGCCTGTGACCAACTGAACAGACTGGTGCCGGAACTCGGGGTCAAGACGGCGCATGGTGAAATGAAGGGGAGACAGCTGGACGAAGTCATGGTCGGATTCGCCGACGGTGATGGCGACATTTTGTTGAGCACCGACATCATCGAGAGCGGCCTCGATGTGCCGCGGGCCAACACCATCATCGTTTGGCGCCCCGACCGGTTCGGTCTGGCGCAGTTGCACCAGCTGCGGGGCCGGGTCGGAAGGGGGGCGGTGCAGGCCGTTGCGTTTCTTCTGACCCAGCCTGGCGTTGAACTGGCCGACAGCACCAGGGCCCGGCTTTCGACGATGCTTGCGCTCGATCGGCTCGGCTCAGGCCTGGCAATCAGTCAAAGGGACCTCGACCTGCGTGGCGCCGGCGATCTTTTCGGAGAAGACCAGGCCGGGCATATGAAGCTGATCGGAGTGGGCTTGTACGAGCACTTGCTGGAGCGCGCGGTCTCGGCGGCTGGCGGAGGGGCCAACTTCGGCAAGCAACTTGCCGAGATCAATGGCTCGGGAAAGGGGGCTTTTCCCGAGAGCTATGTCGACGAGCCTACGGTGCGCGTTGGCCTCTATGCGCGGCTCTCCCGCATCCGTTCGGAGCCGGACCTCGATACATTCAGCGAAGAGCTCGAGGACCGCTTTGGAGACATGCCTGGCGAAGTAACCCTTTTGCTGGAATTTACCAGGTTGCGAATAGCAGCGTCGGAATTGGGCGTCGGCAAAGTCGATGTGGGTCCCGAGGCCATCGCGATCACCCCTAGGAACAAGCCGTCGGCGTCCCGATGGCGGAACAGCAAGGCTTTGGGCCTGGAGTACCGGAACGGCCGCCTGATTTTCAGGCCAATCCCGCCCGGCGTCTCAGGCATCGATGCGGTCCGCTTAGCGCTTGATGCCCTACGTGCAGCCCAGCCAAAGCACGAGATCTGACGAGCCTTTTGTCTCCTCGGCCCACGGTGCGAATGGTGCACTGTGGCGGCTGTGCGTTCGCAGGGCAGCGTTCAAGGCATCGTTCCGGCTTGATGGGGTGTCATGGCAGCCATGTTTTCATTCAGATGGGCCATGATCCAGATAGAGCCCAGAACCACCAGCGCGACGATCAGCACGCCGAAGGCCAGGGCCAGGATGTTGTTGGTGTTGTCCGGCCCGGTGGTCAGGTGCAGAAAGAAGACAAGATGCACGCCCATCTGCGCAACGGCGAGCACCACCAGGGCCGAGATGACCGCGGGCTGGTAAATCAGGTCGGTTCGCGCCGCCAGGAATGACGCGATCGTGAGCAGGATGGCCAGCCCGAAGCCGAGCACATAGCCCGAGAGGCCCCCAGCCGTTTCGTGCTCGCTTATGTGTTCCTCGCCCGGCGCTGAATCGCGGCGGTCCTGCAACTCGCCGGTCTTGCTCTCGAACTCGGTCATGACGATGCTCCCAGCAGATAGACCAGGGTGAAGATGGCAACCCAGATGATGTCGAGGGCGTGCCAGAAGAGCCCGAAGCAGTGGAGCCGCCGCAAAATGTCGGGCCGAAAGCCCTTGACCCACAGCTGCGCCATCATCGTTCCCAGCCAGAGCAGGCCGAGACCGACATGGGCACCGTGGCAGCCAACGAGCGCAAAGAAGGCAGAAAGAAATGCGCTGCGCGAGGGGCCTGCCTGCTCGCCGATCATTGCCGCGAACTCCTGTAGTTCCAGGAACAGGAACGCTGCCCCGAGCAACCCCGTGACGAGAAGCCAGAACTGCGTGGCATCCATTGATCTGCGACGGGTGGCGAGTGTTGCCAAGCCGCCGGTGAAGCTCGAAGTGAGCAGAAGGCCCGTCTGGACCGCAACCCGTGTCGGTTCGAACAGATCCTTGCCTGTCGGTCCGCCGGCGGTTGCCTTGGCGAGCACGGCGTAGGCGGCGAAAAATGCCGAGAACATGATGATGTCGGACAGGAGAAAGATCCAGAAGCCGTAGGTCACCGTGACGAACTTTGAGGCCGGGCCGCCTTCTCCGTGGCCCGTCGCAGAGCGCACCGCATGCCGACCGGTGTGATTAAGCCGATACGGATCCCGTGCCTGGGTGCCGGCGCTGATGTCGCCGGAGAATGCGTGATCGCTCATGCCGAGCGCTCCCACCCGCGCAGCCGGGCAAACTGGGCTGCCTTGTGGTCATGGTCGATGCGGGCGACCTCGTCGACAGGGATCTCGTAGTCTCCATGATCGCGCCAGGCGAATACGACGAAGGTTGCGTATGCGCCGATGAAACCGACGATCGCCAGCCACCATATATGCCAGATCAGCGCGAAGCCGATCAGTGTGCTGAAGAAGGCGGTGACGAAGCCAGTCGGGCTGTTGCGAGGCATCTCGATCGGCTCATATGCCTTTTCCTCGTCCGCGCTCTGTTCGATCCCTCGTTGCTTGATGCTCCAGTAGGGTTCTTCGTCTTCCACGTGAGGCAGCCGTGCATAATTGAAGACAGGAGGAGGGGAAGATGTCGACCACTCCAGCGAACGCCCGTCCCACGGGTCGCCGGTTTCGTCGCGAAACTTGTCGCGATACCGGATCGAAACGAAAAGCTGTGTGATCTGCAGCGCCGCGCCGGCGATCATCACCACCACGCCGAAAGCGGCCACCACCAGCCACGGCGCCCAAAGGTCCATATCGATATGTTGCAGGCGCCGCGTCATGCCGAGCAGACCGACAATATAGAGCGGTACAAAGACCAGCATGTAGCCGGCCAAGGTGACCCAAAATGCCGCTTTTCCCCAGCCTTCGTGCAAACGGAAGCCGAACGCCTTGGGGAACCAGTAGGTGAAGCCGGCGAATGCTCCAAACAACACGCCCGAGATGATGACGTTATGGAAATGCGCGACGAGGAAAAGGGAATTGTGTAGCACGAAGTCGGCCGGCGGGACGGCAAGCAGCACACCAGTCATGCCGCCGACGGTGAAGGTGGTCACGAAAGCCAGTGCCCAAAGCATCGGCGTGTCGAAACGAACGCGCCCGCCATACATGGTGAAGAGCCAGTTGTAGATTTTCACACCGGTTCCCACGGCAATGACCGACGTGGCGATGCCGAAGGCGGCATTAACGTCCGCTCCGGCACCCATGGTGAAGAAGTGATGCAGCCAGACCATGAACGAGACGATGCAGATGAACATCGTGGCCGCGACCATCGAACGGTATCCGAACAGCGGCTTCGATGAAAAAGTCGAGAAAATCTCGGAAAAGATTCCGAAGGCGGGAAGCACCAGGATGTATACTTCGGGATGGCCCCACGCCCAGATCAGGTTGACGAACATCATCTGATTTCCATCGGCTTCGTTGGTGAAGAAGTGGAAGCCGAGGTACCGGTCCAGCGTCAGCATTGCGAGCGTGGCGGTAAGGATCGGGAAGGCTGCGACAATGAGCAGGTTGGACGCGAGCGAGGTCCAGCAGAACATCGGCATTCGCAGATAGCCCATTCCCGGCGCCCGCATCTTGAGGATAGTCGTCACCAGGTTGACACCGGTGAGCAGCGTGCCGACGCCGGAGATCTGGATCGCCCACAGATAATAATCGACACCGACGCCCGGCGAGTAGGTGGTTTCCGACAAAGGGGCATAGGGCAGCCAGCCGGTGCGCGCGAACTCGCCGACCACAAGCGAGATGTTGACCAGCAGGGCTCCGGAAGCCGTCAGCCAGAAGCTGACGGAATTGAGCGTCGGGAAAGCGACATCGCGTACGCCAAGCTGCAGCGGCACGACGAAATTCATCAGGCCGATCATGAACGGCATCGCGGCGAAGAAGATCATGATCGTGCCGTGCGCGGAAAAGATCTGGTCGTAATGCTCCGGCGGGAGGTAGCCCGGCCCGTGAATCGCCAGCACCTGTTGTGTGCGCATCATGATAGCATCGATAAAACCACGAAGAAGCATGAGCATCGCCAGCACAATGTACATCACGCCGATGCGCTTGTGGTCGACCGAGCTTATCCACTCGCTCCACAGATATGGCCAGTAGCCCTTCACCGTTATCCAGCCAAGCACGGCGGCTGCTGCCAGAAAGACGCCAAGGGCTGCGCCGAGGGGGATGGGTTGATCGAAAGGAACGGCCGACCAGTCGAGCTTGCCCAGCATCGTCATTCTGCCCCTTGTGGATGATGGGTCATCGTTGCCGCCGCCGCGGGGAATGCCCTTGGGCTCACCTGTGGCTCGCCGCTGGCTGCGCTCTCAGCAGGCCCCGGACCCGGTGGGAGCGTCTGCTGAACGACCGCTTCGAACAGCCCAGGCTGGACATGACCGAAGGAAGCCGGCGCCACATTTGTACTTTGCCGGGCGAGTTCGCGATAGGCATTGGCATTCAGCACGCCGCCCCCGCCACGCAGCGATGACGCCCAGCGGGTGAAGGCATCGGCTGAAACCGCGCTCACACTGAAATTCATATCCGAGAAGCCGTCGCCGCTGAAGTGCGCCGACTGGCCGAAAAAGCTGCCCTCGCGGTCGGCCTGCAGATGCAATTCGGTCTGCATGCCGTTCATGACGTAGACCATGCTGCCAAGCTGGGGCACGAAGAACGTGTTCATCACGCTGGCCGAGGTCAACTTGAAACGCACTGGAACACCGGCGGGGATAACCAGTTGATTGACAGCACCCACGCCCTGCTCGGGATAGAGGAACAGCCATTTCCAGTCGAGCGCCACCACCTGAATGTCGAGCGGCGGCTGGCTAGAAGGGATCGGTTTGCGTGGATCGAGCTGATACGATCCGTAGTAGATCAGCCCGCCAATGAACAGGATGGTGAGCGTCGGGATCGACCAGACGATCAACTCCACGCGTCCCGAATAGGTGAACTCCGGGTTATAGCGGGCGTTGCTGTTCGAGGCGCGGAACTTCCAGGCGAATGCCAGAAGCGCAACAAGCGTGGGAACAACGATCACCAGCATCACCGCCAGCGAGTTCAAAAGAATCGTGCGATTGCCGACGCCAATTGGTCCTTGGGGATCGAGCACTCCCCCCGCGCAACCGGGCAAGAATGCGCCTCCTAGGATACAGAGCAGTTGGCGTGTCAACTTAGGGCTGGATGGCAACAACACCGGTTCTGCAATCTCTCTTTGCGGGAACGCGTGCTAGGGCATGCGTTCATCGGGTTTCCATCTGAGCCTCCCCATGGCGCGGAACCTCGCGGCACTTCGCAGGGTGTCGCCCCCTGAGCGAGTGCCCCAACTGTCGCCGGCCGGGTTTGTTCCGCTGGACCGAGTTACTCTGTCCGATGGTCCCGCGTTGGCCCAATCTGACCATAATTCAGAACGATGGCGGCTCGATTGGCCTAGCTATCGGCGACGCTGGCTCGCGCACGAATTTCAATTTCGGCGGGACGGCAAATACCCTGAACCGCTCAGCCAGGTTATCGAGAGCCTGACGCATGCCCACTCCCGCAGCAGCCGCGCCGTGCCCACTGATGACCATATGGGGGCTCAAGGCAGCCAGATGCTTCACGGACCTTTCCGCGGCATCCCAGTCTGGCGTGAAATAGCGCGGCGGACCGTGCATCTCGAGATCCTGAATGGCGACTTCATAGACCGACTCCTGACCGGTGGTGATGAAAGCGTCTCCTACGATGAGCGAGCGGTCTTGCTCGCGCCAGAGCGAGATATGCCCAGGGGCATGTCCGGGTGTGTGCAGCCATTGCCATCCGGGCATTCCGGGGATCGATCCATCGGCGGGCAAGGGTTGCAAACGGCTGCCAAGATCGATTGGCCCGCGTGGAAAAAGCGGTGAAAGCAGCGCCATCAGTCCACCCCCAACCCAGGGATCCGGTGGCGGATAGGATGTGGTTCCGTCCAAATAGGGGTGCTCGAGTGGATGGGCGAAGACAGGCACGTCCCAGCCATTTGCGAGTTCTAGAACCGTTCCCACATGGTCGAAATGGCCATGGGTCAGGATGATTGCAGCCGGCCGTGCGTTGACGCCGAACCGCTTTTCCGCGACCGCTAGAATGCTGCTGCGAGACGTCGGCAACCCGGTATCGATCAGCACCCAGTTCCGATCTCCGCTGCCCGGTGCGCCGAAGAACACGACATTGACGATTGCTAGCCGCAAGTAACCCAGGTCCGGTGCGATGCTCCAAGCGCCGTCGCCACGATCCTCGCGCCTGGCGTGGTCGATCTCGGAAAGTCGAATCTGAACGGTCATGTGATCCCATGCCTCTGTTGTTGCCGAGCAGCCGCTCGAGTGGATGACGGCGGCTGTACATCGCCCCGAACTTGGGACGGGCCTCCTTGTTCCTCATTTGCCACGCGGCTCCCGGACAGTTCACCACCGGAACAAAGGCTCTACCAATGGGTTCGGCACTACCGGCCACGCAAGGACGAGCTGGACTGAGCAACGAACATGGGGCGCGCCCGACTGAATTCGGTATTTCGCCAACGCGGTTCCCGGTCCGGACAAGGCGGCCGAGTTCGAAGCCGATTGCCCAAAGGAGACTTCGAAAAATGAGCGAAGTGGGACCCCAGACGGAGGCCTCGGTTCCGGAAGCTTCGCGCTTCGCCAGTTTTTTCATGGCAGGCTTTGAATGCTCCTCGCACCGGCGCAAGGACGGCGTTCGCCTCGATCTTATTCGTGCGACCTCGCATAATTTGCATGCCCTGGGCGACTACCGCGGCTGCGCCGAACTCGGCCTTCGCACCATCCGCGACGGCCTGCGTTGGCATTTGATCGAAACCGCTCCCGGAACCTATGACTGGTCAAGTTGGGCGCCAATGGTCGAGGCAGCCCGATCGGCAGGTGTTCAGGTAATCTGGGACATCTTTCACTACGGATCTCCGGACCATGTCGATCAGGGCTCGCTGCGTTTCATCGACGCCTATGCCTCGTTCGCGGCAGAAGCCGTCAAGGTACACCGTTCGATCACCGGAACATCGCCTCTGTTGTGCCCCATCAACGAAATCTCCTTTTTCGCATGGGCTGTTGAGGTCGGCTATTTCCCGCGTGTGGGGCCGAACAAACGTGGATGGTTCAAGCGGCACCTCGTGAAGGCCGCCATCGCGGGTGTTCGTGCAATGCGGGAGATCGACCCCGCCTGCAGATTTGTCTGGGCCGAGCCGCTTATCCATATCGCCCCTCGTGACCGGACCCGCAGCGAACGGCGCCGGGCCGAAAACGCCCGACAGGGGCAGTTCGAAGCTTACGACATGTTGCTGGGCCGCGTCGAACCTGAGTTGGGCGGGAGCGAAGATGTAGTCGATGTCGTGGGCTTGAATTTTTACCCGCACAATCAATGGTACGTAAACGGGCCGACGATTCCGATGGGACACCACGAGTACCGCGCCCTGTCGGAAATGTTGCTAGAAGTTGCTCACCGACACGGTAAGCCGATGTTCATTGCGGAGACCGGTTCCGAGGGATCCGGCGGGCCGGCTTGGCTCCACTATCTCTGCGACGAGGTGCGTTCCGCAATCAGTCTCGGAGCGCCGATCGAGGGTATTTGCCTGTACCCGATAACGGCCTACCCGGGCTGGGACAATTCGCGACATGCCGAGGTTGGTTTGTTTTCCGTCATCCAGGCTGACGGCAGGCGACACCTGCGCAAACCCACAGCAGATGAACTGGCCCGTCAGCAAGCTCTTCTCGTGGCGGACACGACGCCTTGAAGAGGCCTCAAACGAGGGAGGGGCGGGCGAGCGTCTGTTTCGAAACGCCGCCCGCGCCGGTGCGGTGCATCAGCTTTTTGCAGTCGCCCCGGCCTCGCGCAACCTGGCATACCGCATGGTAACGTCGCTCAGATTTTCCTTGAGCCAGTTGGCCATGGCTTCCTCTTCGTTCAGGTTCTGCTTGAGGGCCCTTTCAGCATCCTGGAAGCCCCCGGCGTCGGCCAGTACCAGCAGCGAATTGTAGGCAGCGATCTCGTAGTTCTCGAATGCGAAATTCGCCAGGCTGTTCTTGATGATCTCGTCGCCGGCCATCGAATGTCCAATGGCGGCCACGCTGCCAACCATCGACAAGGCGGTGTCCTTGAGGGTGGAGTGCTCCTCGCCAAGGCCCTCCAGGACGGACTCGAGTCTCGTGATCTGGCCTTCGGTTTCCTGAATGTGCCGGCGCAAGCGATCGGCCACCTCCGGATAGTTCTCTATACGCTCGACCTGAGGCTTCATGATCGACAGCGCTTGGTTTTCCATGGCGTGCGCGTTGCGCAAGCCGACGATAAATATCTCACGGCTTTCCGAGTTGAAGTTTGTATCCATCGAGTTTCTCCTTCTGATACCCGCCCGATCTTCCGTCTTGAAAGAAACTATCTTCTCGGCTCGGCCAACAACGGCTCGTCCGTGCGCGCCCAGGCCGGGAGGCTTTTTTGGATGCGCGAGAAAGTGGCCAGAGCCTGTCCGACTACCTGGTCCATGTTGTAATAGCGGTAAGTTGCAAGCCGACCGACAAACCAGACGTCTGGGCAGCTTGCCGCGAGCGCTTCATAGCGCTTGTAGAGCACTTCGTTTTCGGGCCGGGGCACGGGATAGTACGGGTCCCCGATGTCCGTGGGGTATTCGTAGGTCAGGCTGGTCCGCGAACTCTGCTGGCCGGTCAGATGTTTGTACTCGGTAATGCGCGTGTAATCTTCCGTCTGGGGATAATTGACCACGGCAACCGGCTGAAATTGCTCGCAATCCAGTGTAACGTGCTCGAAACGAAGCGAACGGTACGGAAGGTGCCCGAGCTGCCAGCCGAAATATTCATCGATCGGGCCGGTATAAACCATGCGCCTGAACGGTATCTTCTCACGAATTTCACGGAAGTCGGTCTGCAGCATGATCTTGATGTTCGGATGATCGAGCATGCGTTCGAACATCCGCGTGTACCCGCCGGCCGGCATTTTCTGGAAGCTGTCGCTGAAATAGCGGTCGTCACGGTTGGTCCTGGTCGGCACTCGTGCCGTGACGGATTTGCTCAGCTGACTGGGATCGACGCCCCATTGCTTTCTTGTGTAGCCGCGGAAGAATTTTTCATAGAGCTCGCGCCCCACGGTGCTGACGACGACGTCCTCAGCCGTTCGGACGTCCTCCACCGTTTCGCGTCGCGACGCGAAGAAATCCTCCAGCTGTGCCGAGGTCAGGTCTAGCCCGTAAAGCCGGTTGATGGTGTCGAGATTGATCGGGATGGGAACGAGTTGCCCGTCCACGGCCGCCAACACCCTGTGCTCGTACGGCCGCCATTGCGTGAACTGGGAAAGGTGGTCCACGATCGTTTGGCTGTTGGTGTGGAAGATGTGCGGGCCGTAGCGATGAATGAGGATGCCGGCTTCATTGTAGCAGTCGTAGGCGTTGCCTCCCACATGGCTGCGGCGATCGATCAGCAAAACGCTTTCCTGACGCTGCGACGCTATCCTTTCGGCAAGCACACTGCCGGCGAAACCCGCGCCGACGATCAGCCAATCGAACATGGCTATGCACTCCTGCGAAGGGGCACGACCTTCTTGCGTTGATAGGCGCGCTCAATGTGAGCTGCCATGGCATTCCATGTCCGTTCCCAGGACATGTCCGCAAGGTAGGCATCGACTTGCTGCAGGAGCATCTGACGCGGTCGCGAAAGAACGGAGCGCAGCTTGATTTCCAGATCGTCACAGTCGGCGATTTCCACCAGCCCGGCAGCACCGTAACTGCGAACCACGTCGACGATTGCCGTCGAGATCACCGGCAGACCCGCCGCGAGAAATTCCGGCGTCTTGGTCGGGCTGATGAAACGCGTCGCCTCGTTGAGGGCAAACGGCATCCATCCGGCGTCCCAATGGCGCAAATAGTCGGGCAGATCGCAGTAGGCTTTCGGCCCAAGCCAATGAAGGTTTTCGGCTTGCGGCAGGCTTGCAGGGTCGATCTTGACAACCGGACCGAGCATGACGAAATGCACGTCCGGCATTGTCTTTGCCGCTAGCGCCACGAGATCGACGTCCAGCCGCTCGTCGATGACGCCGAAATATCCAACCCTCGGGGAAGGAATGCCCGCCTGGTCGGCTGGGTCCCTTCCTGGCTGTCTTGCGGTGTGAAAGTGCCTCACATCGATGCTGCTCGGAAATGGAAAGATGGCGGGATGGAGGTGACGCTTGGTCTCGAACAAGCTTAGACCACCGGTGAAAACGAGATCCGCGCGGCGAAGAAGCGCCTTTTCCATCTGGCCCAGCTCGGGGGGCGCATTCCTGAACGCAGAGAGTTCGTCCATGCAGTCATAGACGCATATGTCTGGGTCGAGGAATTCCGTAAAGCGAAGAGCCATTGGGGTGTAGTACCAGGCGATCAGCCGGCTATGCGGCATAGAAGCGATGGTCTGCTGCACAAATCTCCGCTGGACGGCATCTGCTTTCGCGGCCGACGTGCCAAGCGGCAGCACTGGTGTGACAATCAGAATGTTTTCCGATGCCACGCTCGTCCGCATCAGCGGCTGCGGCAATTCTTCGAAAACGGGTTCTTCAAAATAGACCACTCGCTGCTGAGCGGATGCAAGGGTGAGGAGATGCTGCGGACGCTGGTGAACAAAATTCCATCGTAAGTGGGAGAAGCAAACCAGTATATTTTCCCGACGAACATATTGACTGCCGGTTACCCCGCCAAAGGCCGCTTCCATTGACATACTCCCTCTGTGACACTATTTATGTTACGATTAACATTTGTTAATCGCGAATGGAGAGAACTACTTAGTTCCAGCTCCTAACTTTCGATCAGGTGAGTTGTTCCAACTGAAATGAAGAAGGCCCGGTCGCCCGCTTGGTCCACGCACGAAGCGGGATCTGGGTGCGGAGGCGAGGGCGGCTGTCGGAACCCGGCCGCCACTGAAAGCGTGGTTGAACGACGAATGCTGGTGGACAGCGGCATTGCCGCATTTGCGTTGAACTCGTTGGCTATAGAATGTGCCTAACATCAATGATTCGCCTGTATCTCTGCGCGTCTCCGACTGCCGAGGCGAATTCCGGGGCTGACATGAACATCAACTTTGAAACCAACGTTTTTCCACTGTTTCATCCGCAAAGCGTGGATGATCTCAAGGACCCGTGTCCTGTCTTCGATGGCCGTGTCTGGCACGTCTTCGGGTCAAGCGGCACGGTCACCACCGAGACGTGGAGAATCTTGCATGCCACGGCGCCCGATCTGTATGGGCCGTGGGCCGAGCATGGGCCGATCGAACTTCCAATCAACGGCACTGGTGTTGCGGCTCCCGGTGTGACCCACGAGTGCGGCGTCTTCCACATGTTCATCCAGACGGAATTCATGAAGTCGGGTGGCCGTTGCGAGCATGCGGTTTCCAACGACGGGTTCCATTGGGTAGTCCTCAGTCCGGCCATTCTGGCCATCCCGGACACGGAAGAGGACGGAATTTACGATCCGCATCCGGCAGTCATTGGCGGTGGGCGCTACCTGGTTTATTCGGCTATGCCAAAATTCACCAGGGTGCCTCAGCCCGACATCTATCTGGCACGTAGCCAGTCCGACTCGTGGTTCGGTCCGTGGAAGCGGATCGGCAAAATCCTCGACCACAACGATGTTCCCCACCATAACACCAGAGATGATCCCGACTACGAATGGGGCATTGAGGGCGCGCAACTGATCGAGCTGCCGGACGGCCGGGTGCTTCTCAACGCCACTTGCTTTCTTCCGAATGGCCTTCGGGGAAACCGGCAACGGGTGTTTTTTGCCATCGCCGACGAGGTCAGCGGCCCTTACGTTTCGATCGGCCCGGTGTTGGAGCCAGGTCAACCGGGCGAGAACGGGCACTCGACAGTGATGATCGATGGCAGTCAGCTTTCACTGTTCTACCAGAGCCGGGTTGCCACAACCGATCACCGATGGCGCTATGGTTTGGCCAGATGCGACGTAGCTCTCCTTTCAAAGGTCGCGTGATTCCAGGCTGCCATTAGCGCCTTGAGGCGGATGCGCGTCATGCGGCCATGGAACTCCGGAGGGTTGAAGGTGATCCGCGTCGGTGACGGTAGCAAAGTGTCATCGCGAAATGATGTCAGCCCGTTCGTCAATTGTCTCCGCGCATCGATGACACCGCCAGACGCCCGACTAATGGGCTCATAGCTATTTCTTCGGTCCCTTGACAGGGAATGTCGCGTCGCCGTCTTTTTTGCCGGAGATCACCCGCGGATCGGCGCTGGCGACGCCATCGTTTCCGCCGCCCTTGTGGTCCTTTTCCGACTGACCCTTAGCGTCCTGCTCGGGTGTCCGTCTTGATGTTCGAAGCGTCTTGTCCGCCATCATGGCCTCGCGTTTGCCATCCAAACTTCCGGCAATTTCGAAAGTTCCACCGCTTTAGCAAGCCGAAGGACCCAGTGAGTTGGAACGTCGTGGCGGGACGTGAGTTGTAAGCGAGGATATTCACCCGCAGGAGGACGCTTATGGCTAACCGCCGAAAGCAGCAGACGGACCTCACGCCCGCCGAGGCGACAGACCGCATCTGGGAACTCGCCGAGGACATCGACGTCTGCATGTTTGTGACCTGGGACGGCGAGTACAATCGAGCCCGTCCGCTATCTGCGCGTGTGGTCCGTGAAGAAAACGCCATATATTTCCTCGTCAATGACGACAGCGCCAAGAGCAAGCAGCTGTCGACCTATCCAAAGGTCACATTGGCCTGGAGTGACAACAGCCACTACAAATACGTCACGATGTCAGGCCCGGCCACAGTGACAAATGACAGGGAAAAGATCGCCGAGCTCTGGGAGAAAACTGACTCAGCCTGGTGGGATAATGCCGATGATCCCGAGATTCGTCTGATAACGGTCAAACCCGACGAAGGCGAATTGTGGGACAGCCCGGGGCTAATCATGGCTACCGCAACGATGGTGTTTGCGGCCGTTACCGGCGCCAAGCCGAATGTGGGCGACAACGCAAAGGTCGAGCTCTGAGCGAGCGGCTAAACTAACCTCTGCTTTAGAGGCAGCGTCGATGAGCATTTTGGAAACCAGCAAGAAGGTGATCGAGAACGTCACCGGTTTCGCAAGACCGCGCATGGAAATCGTCGCCGGATTGGTGAGGCAGCGAAAGTCGAATGAGTTCTGGTTCAAGGATGATGGACTTGTGCCCAATCATCCAGCATGGCCGCTCGTCGTTTATCGCGGCGCCGTCGAATTGCCCGAAGGACTTGATTCAGCAGCCGTCATGGAGGTGCTTTTCGATGCAAACGGATGGGGCGATAGCTGGCGAAACGGCATCTATGATTACGTTCACTATCATTCGCAAATACACGAGGTTCTGGGAATTGCGCGCGGAAATGCTGAAGTTCGGTTTGGCGGCAAGAAAGGACGAACGCTGTCGCTGAAGGCCGGTGACGTCGCGGTCCTCCCGGCAGGCACCGGGCACCAATGCGTCTCGGCATCCGATGATTTTTTGGTTGTCGGCGCGTATCCTCCGTTTGGGAGTTATGACGAATGTAGGAGCAAGGATCAGCATAGCGATGCGCTCGCAACCATCCCCAGCGTGGGGCGTCCGCGCAAGGATCCTGCATATGGTAGCCAAGGTCCGCTGCTGAAAAGTTGGAAGCGCTAATTTAGTCGTCGGGGTCGAAAGCCTTGGCAACTGCGTCTTTCTCAGCCTGCGGCAGGACTGTCATTGTGAGAATGAAGGCTGACAGCAGGAGACAGACGCCATTCGTGATTATGATCGGCCACTCTGCCTTCATGATGCCGAAGGCCAGCCACAAGGCGAAGCCCAACACAGTGATGGCATACGTCGGCGCGGAGATGCCGCTTGTCTCCCGTGTCCTGATGATTTTCCAGGCTTGCGGGGTGAAACTGCTCATCGAGCAGACGGTCGCGAGATAGCCGATGAGCGTGACTGTCTGCATGGAAGCGGCCCTGACCTACGTCGCAGATACGCGCTTGAGATCAGATACGCGGACCACGCCGTGCTGGCTGACAAAGGTCAGGGTGGAGGCCGTGCTCTGGCTCTGCGAAACACCGGATATGCGATGGTCGCCTGTGTCATAAATCTCCGTCTTTCCATGATCGTCGATGACCAGGCGGCTTCGCTCAGGAAACGCTGCGTAGCGCATATTGTTTTGAGAACCAGCGGCAGACGGGCTCCCAAGCTCCTCAGGCCACCATGAGCCGGCGTGGGCCATACCTGCAGAACGATAGCTCACATTCGTGTCGTCGCGTTGTGGCTTGGCGGGATGTTCGCGCAAGTAGGCCGAGAGCTCCGCCGCGATAGTGTTGAGCTTCGCCTTGAGGCTGTCATCGAACATGTCGCCGACCATCGTCATGCCGGAGGACCATTGTGACATTCCTCCGAAGTCGACGTGGCTGAACTGGGCCATGGTTCCACCACCACGCCGCAACGCCTCAAGGACAGCCATGACAGCGCCATCGGCGACGCCATGCTGGCGTGCAAGGCGCGCAATCAGTTCAGCTTCCTTTTGAGTGTTTGTCATCATTGCGTCCTTGAATCGCTTGGCGCCGGCAGTCCTCATTGTTGACGATAGACATGCGCGGCCAAATGTAATCACGAAGGAGCGCCACTAGGTCTTCAGGCTCCTTGCCGAGGAAGCTCAATCAAGTTCTATCCAGGCTGGCGCATGATCGCTCGGCTTGTCCCATGCACGCGTTTCGGCATCTACTCCGGCATTCTTCAGGCGATCCAATAGGGATGAACTCAGCAAGAGATGGTCCATCCGGAGCCCGGAACTCCGATCGTACCCGCCGCGGTAGGAGAAGTTCCAATAGGTGTAAATTCCTTTTTCTGGATGAATGCGACGAACCGCATCGAACCAGCCCTGAGCAAGCATTTCGGCGTACGCGCTCCGGCTCTCGGGGAAGTAAACGGCATCGCCAACCCAGCGCCCCGGCACCGCCGCGTCGATCGGGCCTGGAACGACGTTATAGTCGCCGCACAGGATGGTCGGTGAGCTATCGCCGAGCAGCACCTGGCCATAGGTGATCAAACGTCGGAACCAGCGAAGTTTGTAGTCGAACTTCGGCCCCGGCGCTGGATTGCCATTGGGCAAATACAGGCAGCCGACAACAAGCCCATTCACATCTGCCTCGATGTAGCGGCTGTGCGAATCGTCGGGATCGCCCGGCAGACCTCGACGACGTTCCAGCGGCTCAATCCCGCGAGCGAGGATTGCCACGCCATTGTAGGACTTCTGTCCGTGCCAGATTGCGCCATAGCCGGCGTTTCTAATCGCATCGACGGGAAATTTTTCGTCAGAGGTCTTCAGTTCTTGAAGGCAGACGATGTCATAGCCGGTTTCGCCAAGCCACTTGAGAAGCACTGGCAGTCGGCCGTTGACGCCATTGACGTTGAAGGTTGCGATGCGGGTCATCTCGACGATTTAACGTCTTTGCGCCGCTTCGATGCGACATAAAGTCGGTAGCCAAATCTTGCCTTTTGTCATCGTCCATCTGCATTTTTGCTCGAAGCATTGGTGCTTTGACCGGAAGCAGCGGATGTCTTTGCATCTTTGGAATGCGCGGCAATTGCCGGACCCGCGCCGGTAGCTTTCCGCAGATCGCCGCTCCCCTTGCCGTCAGTCGATTTCTTGCTCAACAGTCCTGAGAAATATTTTCCAAAGAAGCCCATCCGACTCTCCATCTTGGCGCTCATTCGGCGGCTTTGCGGGCCCTGAACTCATCTCTGCGCTCTTCTCGCAGCTGCCGAGGATCGCTGCGAACCGCCAAGGGCGCGGCGCCTGACCAGCGCGGCCGAACACTCAAGCAGGAAACATTCCAGTCCTTTGTAGATATGCGTGATCATGTCCTTCATCTCCCGGGACCGCCTCGGCACATGGGTCGCCGAGGCGGTTGGGTAGGCGATCAATCAAGCCGCTTTCCGTTCTGCCGCTCGTTCGTTGACGCCGGCTTCACCGAGGGCAGTCAACGCCTCGTCGGTGGCCTTCTCCTCTTCAAGTGTCGCATTGAGGAGCGCAACCACGTCGTCCTTGCCGAGCGTCGTAGCCCAGGCGATCAGGGTTCCATACCTGGCGATCTCGTAGTGCTCCACTGCTTGCGCGGCACCGACGAGCCCTGCATCCAGCGAAGTCGAACCCTTGTACTCCTGAAGGATTTCAGATCCTTCCTCCAGGATGCCGTCGATCGCCGGGCAGGTTTTGCCGCGCGCGGCAGCGCCGAGAATCTCGAAGACCTCCTCCAGACGTTCGACCTGCCCCTCGGTTTCAGCGAGGTGCTTCTCGAATGCTGCCGAAACTTGCTCTTCGGATGCGCCTTTGGCCATCTTCGGCAAGGCTTTCAGAATTTTCTTCTCGGCATAGTAGATGTCTTTGAGGCCATCGAGGAAAAGGTCCTCCAAGTCCTTGTTGTTGCCATTGGCTTTCTTGGCAGTGGGCATTGTGCCGTCTCCTCTGTTGAAAATTGCCCGTCGCGAGCATTTTCTTAACTCGGAAACTCGAACCCGGTTCCGGGATAATGGAGATATCTAAATTTAAAGGGTCCTGCGCTTCACTGAGAACAACGACCACGTCATTCTCGTCGAAGAGCCGCGGCGGGGCGCACGCCATCGGGCTCCCGCCAACGGTCGTGCGGTCTGAGGGCCTGGGACTGCAGGAGACGCAAGTTCCGCGGCAGCAGAGCAGTCGGGGCAACGCCCTCTCAAGCCTCCTGACCGCTCTGCAGCCGCTTGATTGCTGGCCCTGCTTGCATCCAGCAATTGGGTGATTGGACGCTGCGTATGCAACCAGAATACCTCAGAATGGTTCTAGCTATGATTTGAGCGGGATGGCAGCGAGCGCCGTCCAAAGGTGGCAATTTTTATGGACGTATCACTTTCGCGAACCGCAGACGACAACATCAAAACCGGCAAGAGCGGCTTGCTGCTTGTCTCGGACAATTATGACGCTTTCGCTGTGCGCGTGCTGGCGGCAAGGAGCGCTGAGCGCAGCCTCGACCTGATGTATTACCTTTGGCATGATGACCACACCGGCCGCTTGCTGCTTCGCGAGGTTTTTCGAGCTGCTGAGCGCGGTGTTCGGGTGCGCATGCTCCTTGACGACGTCAATCCGCGTAAAAATGACGCGGCATATCTGGCGCTGAACAACCATCCAAACATCGAATTGAAGTTGTTCAATCCGAGCGGTATCAGGCGCGGCCGGATCATGCGTGGTGTGGAAGTGCTGTTGCGGCTCTTTGCATTGACGCGACGGATGCACAACAAGGCTTGGATCGTTGACGACAAATTTGCCATTGTCGGCGGTCGGAATGTTGGCGATGCCTATTTCGATGCGGCAGAAACCAATTTCCGGGACCTCGATCTGCTGCTCCTGGGGCCTGCGGTACGGCAAACCGCGGCGATATTCGATGCCTTCTGGGCTTGCAATGAAGCCAAGCCAATCAAAACCTTGGGATCAGTGGCTGAGCATGAGCATGCCAAATGGCTTGAAGGAAGCGATACCGGCCCCGATCCCAAATTCCTGAACGGCATCGGCAACCGGGGCTCGATCACGGAGTTTATTGCGGCCAGCAACGACGTTCATTGGGTGGATGGCGTGCGGGTCATTTCCGATCCGCCGGAGAAGGTTCGTGGTTGGAGACGTCGCAGCTGGCTTATGAAAGAGCTGCGTCCGATCATCCAATCCACGCGCGGGTGTCTGGAAATTGTGTCGCCCTATTTCATCCCCGGCAAAAGGGGCACAGCGATCTTGCTGGACCTTGTCGGCGCCGGTGTTGACGTTTCGGTTCTGACCAACTCCCTGGCCGCTACCGACGTGGCCGCAGTCCATGGCGCTTACGCAAACTATCGCAAGCGGCTGCTGAGGAATGGCGTCAAAATTTTCGAGCTTCAGCCGTTCATCCGGCGCTCGGCAATCTCGGTGTTTGGCTCGAAGGGCGCCAGTCTGCATACGAAAGCTTTCACCGTCGACGACAATATCGGCTTTGTTGGTTCCTTCAATTTCGATCCACGGTCAGTGTCCTTGAATTCGGAAATGGGCGTTCTGTTTGAGGATCCGAAAATGGTCGCCGAGCTGCGGCATCGATTCCAATCGGAAATATCTCCGGAAACAAGCTATCGGCTCGAACTGAAACACAATGTCCTGCATTGGCATGGATGCGGCGAAGGCAAGATTCAGGACTATACGCATGAACCAGAAGCCGGATTTTTTCGCCGTATCCTGGCGGTCTTCGTCCGTCACCTCCCGATCGAATCTCAGCTCTAGCATCCGACGATGGCCGAGGACCTCGCGATCTCAGCAAATTGCCCTGCCGGGGATCACGTGAGCGAAACGTGAAACCCTGATCTACCACGGGTCAGCCAGACCGCATCACACCCGGTTCTTCGACAACCGCATCGCCAATCCCATGCTGTCCGGCGTCCGGATCACTCGGCAACACGTCGGAAAAATTGACTGTGGCGACCAGGTATCCGGCTTCATCGTAGACCTTGATAGTCGATCCCGATTGCTTGGTTCCTGACCCAGGATCCGCCGCCACCGCTACGCGCGCCATCTCTATTGCTCTCGGACTGGCCATCTCCGCACTCGCTAGCTCTTCCTCGAGAGCGGTAGTCTGGCCGGATACTGTCGTCTCAAAGTGGAATTTTGGCATGGGCAACCTCCTGTTCCTATGCAATTCCGGTGTCCGGGTTGCGTTCCAAAGAAACAGAATTGGTGGGAAGCAGCTAAGATCGCCGCGATGGCCAGACCCGTGTCGCCACGAAGGTCAGCAAACCCGTGATCACAATCCAGGCCTGCACCTCGCGCTGGATGGTTGGCCCAGGGTTCGATGTCTGTCGCGACGGGCTCTCTGCCTCCACTATCGGTTGAAGGTCGGACCGACTGCCGAGACGGACGGAATAGGCCCGCGTGAACTCGGCGCCGAGCAGGAATATCTCAGACGAATAGTAAACCCAAAGCAGCACGACCAGCAGTGCACCCGCCGCGCCATAGGAGGATGCGATCGCGCTGGTTCCGATATACCAGCCAATCAGCGACTTGCCGATGGTGAAGAGCAAAGCGGTCACTGCCGCGCCAATTGCGACATCGCGCCAAGCGAGCGACCGGTCCGGCAGGATCTTGAAGATCGCGGCAAACAGAGCGGAAATCAGCACGAATGATACAATGCCGTTTATCGACGCGAGAATGATCGTGCCGAACGGCAGATGGGCGTTGATGACAGCGCCAAGCGCGGAAATGGCGGCACTCGCCGCCAACGACACAAGCAGTAGAAATCCCAACGCTGCAACCAGACCCAGGCTGGCCGCCCGCGCCCGCACCAATCGCGACACAGACATGGGTGGTGGGTCAATCTTCCAGATTGTGTTGAGCGAAAGCTGCATTTCGCCAAACACCCCGGAGGCTGTCACGAAGAGGGTGACGATGCCCACCAAGGTGGCAAGAGTGCCGGCGGTTCTGTGAGAAGCGCTTTCGATGGTGCTGCGCAGAAGGTCGCCGGTTTGCGATCCCATCACGCCTGCGATTTCGGCCGACAGAGCGAGTTGAGCTGCTTCATGCCCAAAGACAAGTCCAGCAATCGCAACAACGATCAACAAGATCGGGGCCAGGGACGTAACGGCATAGAACGCCATCGCCGCACCGTGGCTGAGGGCATTGTCGTTGATGAATCCGAGGATGCTCTCCTTGCCAAGAACCCAGGCCTCGCGTGCCACCCGCATGGGGAATTCCTTTTACCTCAACGAGCAACCTAGTGCTGTCGGCAACGAAAGCGAGACCTGCCGCCAGTGCGCGAGGCGCGATTGCCGAGACACGCCCGCTTGTCTCTGCACGAACGGCCAGAAATGTTCCATGCGGCGCCGGAACTCGCCGGGCTCGTAATGGTTATCGGTCATCCGATTGGAGTGATCAAAAATGCCTGATAATGAAAACCATCGCGAGACCGGCGCAACGAAGTACCCGGCTAGAACAGGTCCTGATCCTTCGGATGCGTTCTCTCAGGATGCGGCCGGCAACAAGAAACCCAAGAGTGGGGTCGGTCTGACGCGGCCAGTCAATGAGGTGGATGACAAGACGCACCAATCCGATGGCCAGAACGCCCCGGCGAGGCCGGGCGGCGGAAACACGGTCAAGCCATGAACGTTGCCAATCTTCAGCTTGAAGGGTTGATGATGGCGGTCGCGTCAATCAACAACCTGCTCGTTCACAAAGGTCTGCTGTCAATTGACGAGATCGATACCGCCCTGCGAAAGGCAGAGGCGTCCATGACAAATGACGAGCGGACCTACGAAGACATGTCACCGGCCAACCGTGACGCGATCTGCTTCCCGATCCGGCTTCTGCAGATCGCAAACAACGCGCAAGGCGAACTGGACATCCCACCATTTTCAGAGCTTGCAAAAATGGTTGGGCAAACCAAGGAACCTTAACGTCAGCGGTGACGACACCTGTAGTCTCCGTGAAGGCCTCATTTGACGCCGATGCCACTCTTAAGCGGAAAAGCAGCATCGGCGTCGTCTCGGCTATGAACCGAACCAAATCTCACCCACTGCGTTGAGTCCCGGCGTTGCGTCATTAGTCGGGGCACTTCCATGAAAACGGGCGAGCTTTCAACCTACCGGGCCAAAAGGGATTTCGCGAAGACGAAAGAGCCCAGCGGCGAAAGCTCGATTGCGGGTTCGAACCGACTCCGGTTCGTCATCCAAAAACACGCGGCCACGCGGCTGCACTATGATCTTCGCCTCGAGCTTGGCGGGGTCTTCAAATCATGGGCTGTGACCAAAGGTCCATCACTGGATCCTCACGACAAACGACTTGCCGTGGAGGTTGAGGATCACCCGCTGGAGTACGGCGACTTCGAAGGCACGATTCCCAAAGGACAATATGGTGGCGGCACGGTGCAGTTGTGGGATCGCGGATATTGGGAACCGGAAGGCGCCATGTCTCCCGAAAAGGCGTTGGAAAAAGGCGACCTGAAATTCACGCTGCAGGGCAAGCGCCTGCATGGAAGTTTCGTCCTAGTGCGCATGAAGCATGACCGCAATGGCGGGAAGCGGACCAACTGGCTGCTGATCAAACACCGCGACAAATACGCGACAGAGGGCAATGGCGATGCGGTGCTGGCTCAGGATCGATCCGTCGCCTCGGGTCGGAGCATGGAGAGGATTGCAGCGGGGAAGGGGGCAGGTCCGAAGCCGTTCATGATGAAAGGTTCATCGTTGGCCGATGCGGATGCCGTTTGGGACAGCAAGCGCGGCCATGCCGACAAGCGCGCCGCCAGGTCGGCAAAGCCTGCTCCGCGGCCGAAGCGAGCCGCTGGTGCCTCAGCGGCGAAGATGCCCGACTTCATCCCACCACAGCTTTGCGCGACGCTCTCCCGGCCGCCGGCCGGGACGAACTGGGTTCACGAAATCAAGTTTGACGGTTATCGCGTCCAGTTGCGCGTGGAAGACAAGGACATCGCGCTTAGGACCCGCAAGGGTCTTGACTGGACGGAGAAATTTGGCGCCATCGCAAAGGAGGCCGCCAGTCTTCCCAACGTCATCATCGACGGCGAGATCGTAGCGCTTGGCGAGAACGGCGCGCCCGATTTTGCCGCACTGCAGGCAGCGCTGTCGGAGCGCCGGACGAAGGACCTGATCTACTTTGCCTTTGACCTGCTCTTCGCAAATGGCGTCGATCTGCGAAAGATGCCTCTCTCACAACGGAAGGAACGTCTGAGCGAGATGCTCGGCGAAGTCGATCGCGGCGAGCAAAATCTCATCCGCTATGTCGAGCACTTCAGCAATGGCGGCGACGCGGTGCTGCGTTCTGCCTGTCGCCTGTCGCTTGAGGGGATTGTCTCCAAAAAGGCCGATGCGACCTATGTTTCGGGGAGGACCGACACCTGGGCAAAATCGAAATGCCGCGCCGGGCATGAGGTGGTCATCGGCGGCTGGTCGACGACCAACGGCAAATTCCGGTCATTGCTCGTCGGCGTCAATCGCGGTGAACATTTCGCCTATATCGGCCGTGTGGGGACCGGGTTCAGCGAGGCAAAGGTCAAGCAGCTGATGCCCAGGCTGCAGGAGATGAAAGCCGCGACGTCGCCGTTTACCGGCGATGGCGCACCGAAAAGGAATTCAACCGTCTTCTGGACGAAGCCGGAATTGGTCGCGGAAATCGAGTTCGCCGGCTGGACCGGGGGTGGCAATATCCGGCAGGCCGCCTTCAAAGGCCTGCGTGAAGACAAGCCCGCAAAAGACGTCGAGGCCGAGCGTCCAGCTGATCCTCAAGAGACGCCGATTGCCGACCCTGCCAAGGTGACTGGCAAGACAGGAAAAAGCCCGGTTGTCATGGGCGTCATCATTTCCAAGCCGGACAAGCCGCTTTGGCCGAATGCCGGCGACGGTCAGCCCGTCGACAAGCTCGATCTTGCAGAATATTTCGAGACCGTTGGCCCCTGGATGATCAGACATATCAAAGGTCGTCCCTGTTCACTCGTGCGCGCGCCGGATGGCTACGCCGGCGAGCAGTTTTTCCAGCGCCACGCAATGCCAGGCACATCCAATCTGCTGGAACTGGTGAAAGTCTTCGGCGATCACAAACCGTATCTGCAAATCGACCGCGTCGAGGGTCTGGCCGCGATCGCCCAGATAGGCGGCCTTGAGCTTCACCCCTGGAATTGCCAGCCGGGTCATCCCGAAATACCTGGCCGACTTGTCTTCGACCTTGACCCTGGTCCGGAAGTCCCTTTTGCGAAGGTGGTCGCGGCTGCCAAGGAAATGCGCGATCGTCTCGAAGATCTGGGCTTGGTGAGCTTCTGCAAAACCACGGGCGGCAAAGGCTTGCATGTCGTGACGCCATTGGCGGCCCAACGCAGCAAGACGACATGGGCCGAGGCCAAGGCCTTCGCAAAGGCCGTCTGCATCCAGATGGCGGCAGACAGCCCGGATCTCTACCTCGTCAACATGGCCAAGAAGCTGCGGACATCCCGGATTTTTCTCGACTATCTCAGGAATGATCGCATGGCGACAGCCGTCGCCCCTCTCTCCCCTCGCGCCAGGGAAGGCGCGACTGTATCCATGCCGCTGACCTGGAGTCAGGTGAAGGCGGATCTCGATCCGAAAAAATACACCGTTCGCACGGTCCCGGGCCACCTGAAAAAGACCGTCGCCTGGGCTGACTACGACGATGGCGAACGGTCGATCAGCAGTGCCATCAAACGGATTGGTTCAGCCAAGCTCGCCGCATGACGACGTCGGTTCGCGCAAGAACGCGATGACGGCTGCGGCTACCGCGTCGGCTGCTTCTTCGGCCATATGATGTCCGCTTTCGATCGGTTGGCCCTTCAGTTCGGTGGTCCAGGGTCGCCAAACATCGAGCACGTTGCCGTAGAGTGCCTCAAGGTCATCGCGGGCGGACCAGAGCGCCAAGGTCGGGCACGCGACCCGGAGACCAGCTTTCCTGTCGTCGCCATCGTGCTATTGGTCGATGGCCAGACCTGCCCGATAGTCTTCAAGCATGCCGTGAACAACATTCGGATCGTGGATTGCGTCCTTGTAGTCGATATAGGCCTCAGCCCCCATGGACTCGGCTGAGCCGCCATACCATGCGTCAGGATCGGCCATGATTGCGCGTTCGGGCTTGTCCGGCTGTGCGAAAAAGAACCAATGCCACCAGAGCTTCGCAAAGCGGGCGTCGCAGCGTTCGAGGGCTTCCAGGATAGGGACGCTGTCCATGACGATCAGATGGCTGATCGCCGACGGGTGATCCATGGCTGTTCGGAACGCTGTGTAGCTGCCGCGGTCATGGCCTGCGATGGCAAACCGGCGAAAGCCGAGATGTCCCATGAGAGCAATGCAGTCCCTGGCCTTGGCACGCTTGGAGGATCCAGCATGGTCCACGGCGTCCGCCGGTACCGAGGACTGGCCAAAGCCCCTCAGATCGGGGCAGACAACTGTGTGGTCGGCGGCGAGAAGTGGGGCTACCCGGTGCCAGGTAACGTGCGTCCGAGGATGGCCATGCAGCAAAAGAAGCGGCGGGCCTGAACCTCCATACCTGACTCGCAGTGAGGACTCGGGCAGATCCACGGTCTCTAGCTTGAATCCTTCAAACATCCGCTTCTTTGTCGTCAGACTGTGAAAACAAGTCCCGCATGTCCATCTTCAACCCACGCCGGTGAAATTGGTTTCGGGCATTTGTCCGTTTGGAGATCTCTCTCATTCCAATGGTTCGGCCGCCGTTCCGCCAGCCCTGGCGCTGGCTTGCAGGTACGACGCCCGAGATCCAGCCTCCTGCCTCACCGGTCTCTGGGATTGCCCAGGGCGGGGTCGCGCGCCCGGGTGTAGCCCTCGACGCGAGGCAAACCGTCATCCATCCTGATAAACGGCAGCCGCATTTCCCAATAGGCCTGGGCTTGGGGATGGTACTTCTCGGGCGCGTCCATGAATCCGATCGAGATGTAGAACTCATTTGGCAAGCCTTCATCGGTGTACCCAATCGAGGTGCCACATTCCGAACAGAAGGAGCGCACGACGCCCCTGGTTTTCGAAAATGTTTTTGGTTTGGAGCCGAGCCAATCGACCTGATCTGGACGATAGCCAATCCAGATCGTCAGTGGGCTGCCGATCGCTCGTCGGCAGTCATCGTCGTGGTCGAAACAAATCCAAAAGGGATCGCCACTGAATTCAGCTGTGATGGCTCCGCAAAAGCAATGCCCTCGATCAATCCGGGCCGGTTTTCTGACCGTCGTTCGGGGTTTGTCGTCCATGGTAATCTTCCGGCCAGCGTGGTGGCGTAACGCCGCGGACGGCAAGCAGTTCCTTTGGACGTCACAGAGCCGCAGATGCGCGCAACCGGCGGGCTGCTGGTCAATATCATTTGAGGCAGATCAGGCCTTAATTTGTTGGGAACATTTTTTCAGGTCCGCACTTTGTTCGCCGTCTGACCAAAGGAGGCGACCTTGAAAACACGACGCGTCGACAGGGAAAAGATCGAGAGGGCGGATCGAGAAGCCAAGGTGCTGTTGGAAGCGGAGCGGCATGCCAGGGAAGCCAAGACGGCGCGGCTTAGAGAACAGCGACAGTTGTTGGAGGCATCGATAGCGCAGACCCCGCCCGCGCCCGTAGCCGCAAAGCAGCCGCCCCGCCAACGAAAGCCGACGCGCAAGGTAATCGAGGTGGACTGACGGTTTGGTCACTTGGGGCTTTTGCCAAGGTGGGGAGTTGATATGACAGGGCAGGGGATCCGGCAGCATGAATACCAAAGCGGTAAGTCCGGCCGTCGCCAAAGCGGCTGCTCGGCGTGCTGGATCGGGGTCTCATCACCGGTGTGTCCGACGACGATCCTGCGAGAGCCGCTGAAAAAGGCGCCCGAGCGGGCCGAGAACCAGCGAATCCGGCTGGACACTTACGTCGGGAACAATCGCACGCGCGGACCGTTCCCCAAGCGATCTTCACGCTCAGGATTTGCTCTTGTTGCAGCGACCGGATGAAATTCTCAACGAGGCTTCGCAAACGGTTGGTGACCCTCTTGAGCGCGACGCCGTAGGTGGGGAGCCAACTGGCGATCGCGCCATCCCGCGTCGTCTGGTTGTCGTCTCGAACAGGCTGGGGAACATTCGCGATCTGTCGCAAGCCGGCGGACTTGCTGTAGGCATCGGGGATGCGTTGGCCGAGCGTGGAGGCCTGTGGCTAGGAGCAAGCGCCGAGTATCAGGACTACGCCGCGAGCGACGAACCGCTAATCCGCTTGGAACGCGTGGGAAAGATCGAGACGGCTGCGCTTACCCTGCCGTATGAGGAGTATTCGCTCTATTACAATGGCTATGCCAACAGCACGCTGTGGCCGCTTTTTCATTACCGACTCGACCTGGTGAACCACCGGGCAGAGTTTCTACACGCCTACCGGCAGATCAATGCGCGGTTCGCGAAGGCGCTCGCAGGACTGCTGTCGGGCAACGACGACCTGGTGTGGGTTCACGACTACCACCTTATCCCCTTGGCCGCCCAGTTGCGGCGGCTGGGAGTCCGGAATCGGATCGGTTTCTTTCTTCACATACCCTTCCCGCCGCCTGACCTGTTTGTAGCCACGCCCGACCATGAAGAACTCATCGATGATCTGCTTCAGTATGACGTCGTGGGATTCCAGACCGAAACGGACGTGGGGAATTTCCGGCGCTCAGTGCAGGCGGCCAACTCCATTACTTTTGATATCAATGGTTCGGCTGAGATGAACGGCCGCACGGTGTTATCGAGGTGTTTTCCGATAGGCATCGACGTCGATTCAATCGCACGCATGGCCAATGAGGCGGCGGAGGATGTGCAGATCGATTCCATGCGCCGCCAGATTCTGGGCCTCAAGCAAATCATCGGCGTCGATCGGCTGGACTACTCCAAGGGTCTCCCCGGCCGCATGCAGGCTTTCGCGCGTCTTTTGGAAAGGCATCCGGAACACGAGCGGGCGGCAACATATTTGCAGATTGCGTCGCCGACGCGCGAGGAGGTCAGCGCCTATGCCGACATCCGGGCCCAGCTCGAGGCAACCGCCGGCGCGGTCAACGGAAGATACGCGGATTTGGCTTGGACCCCGATCCGCTACATCCACCGTGCCGTATCACGCTCTCGGCTTGCTGGCCTGTTGCGCGCTAGCCAGGTCGGATTGGTCACGCCCCTGCGTGACGGAATGAACCTCGTCGCCAAGGAATACATAGCCGCGCAGGACGAAGCCGATCCCGGAGTGCTGGTATTGTCGCGTTTTGCGGGTGCGGCCGAAGAACTTGCCGAATCCTTGATCGTGAACCCGTATGCGGTCGACGAGGTTGCTGACGCGATCGCAAAAGCGCTCGCGATGCCGCTTGAGGAAAGAATTGCAAGGCATAGTGCACTGCTCAAGCGCATCACGCGCAATGACGCAGCAGAATGGCGGCGGTCATTTCTCGCCACGCTCGCGGGCGAGAACTAGCGCCTGGCATCGATGCCTGAATCCGTCCGTGTGTCACGCGTCCCACACGGTCATAGCCCGGCCATAACCCGGCTTGCCTAGCAGTTCGAGAGGCCTTGAAGCTGATCAGTACCTTGTCAGCCCGCATCAGAAACTTTTCGCTCGTTACCGGAAGCGCGATAGCCCGCCTCAATCGGTGGACTATCGAAGGTTCCACGGAACACACCGCCGGTCCGGTCGTTTGGGCTCTGATAGGAGATCTGCGATGACAAGGAACCCCACGCGAAAGGACAGTGATCTCTCTGAAAAAGAGGCAATCAAGTTGGCCGAAGTCACCGACGTGTCACCTGGGCAGGCCAAAGAGCTTGCAGCCGAGCACGGCAAAGACGGCGCCAAGAAGGAAGCAAGAAATTACAAGGCGGAGGGCTGACTATGGCGGCCAGTGGATCCGCAAACGACAGAGACGCACGAGCCACCCTCTACGCACAAGGAGTAATGGAAGCCGAGCGTAAAGCGCGGGAAGAGAAAACGGCGCGATTGCGCAAAGCCCGTTTGGCGCATGAGGCGGTCAATCCGCCTGCACCCGAGCAGAAACCGGCAGTGCCGGAAACGCCAAAGCGGATCGCCAAACCAGGCAGCCGAAAAGCTGGAGAAGATTAGCTTCAGCTTTCTTCAGCTGTGCCGGTGGCCGGCGCCTGGGAAGAGCAGACCGTGCGGTCGATCTGCACGATAAATTTGTACCTCATCGAACGACACAAAGGAGTCCAGTGATGACGGAGCATGTGTCCCGGAAGGAAGAACAGCGTGGCACCCGAAATGTACTCGGGTGGGGCGTCGTCATTGCGGCTGTGATCTTCGTCGCCCTGCTAGCCTTCTTTGTGTTCATACCCCTTTCAGGCGGATCGTGGCAGACATCGCCAGTAAAGCGCACCCCGGAACAGAACCAAGGCGGCAATGCCCCCGCCGAGACATCACCCGCGCCCGGCGTTAAAAAGAACCCGCAAGAAAATACCGAGATGCCAGGGCAGCAGTGATCGACCTTGGGCTGCGACCCAAGTTGGCCCTGATCTTCCTGGTCGTCTCATCGGCGTCGTGATGGGATCAGGGCCTTTTTCTGGGCGCAGGAACCGCTGAGCTATTGAGACTGGGTTTCGCCCACATCGAGCGCAGACAGATTACCGCAGCAGCATGGGTCTGGCGAACGAGGCGATGACGCCATCGTGGAACTCGAGGCAAATCAAGATGCCTAGCTGCAGGCCGTTCAGTTGGGATTTTTCAGCTGCTTTGACAACAGCAGTTGCTGCTGCAGCTCAAGGGCGAGCTTCAACAGCCGTTCAGGTGTTTCCTCTTCCGCGATTTCGTCGAGCAGCGCTGCGAGTGCGTCGCCCTCAACAGGATCGCGGAATGAGTCAGGTTTGGTTTGCGGAGGTTTGGCCACGAGGATTTCTAGCAGGAATGCGGCCGTATTTGCAAGACGAAGCGAAGCGCTCTTGGGGAGGGGTACCGTAGCGGGGGCGGTCGACAGGGCGGCCTGCGGCAAACTATCGGACAATCTTAATTCATGATGCCAGACCTGTCGTTGCGGAGCACCTCCTCCATGAGTGTATTGAGCCATTCGCTCAAGGGAAGGTCATGCCGCGTCGACAACCGCTCCTCCAGCGCCGCCTTCAATGTCCGTTCCACGAGGCGATCGGCCGCTTGTGGGTCGCCTAACAACAGCCGCGCGGACAGCCTCAGTTTTGGAAGAGCGCGGAAAACGTTGTCTTCACCAAGCGCTGTTGATTGCGCGGCGAGGATCCCGGCAACCGTCCTGAACCCGGCCGGCTTGGAGAGGTTTTGGGTGTACCGGAACCGCTCCGGTAGGGTGATCTGATCGTTTCCGGAGAAGAATACGAACGGGATGCCTCTGTCCGTCAGCTCATCGGCGAGGGGAAAAACAGTCTCACCGTTGAGGTCGATGTCCAGCACCGCCCCGTCCGCTGAATCGATATATCGTCGAGCCCGGCTGACTGACGACACCGGCCCCAAAACGGTCGCCCCACAATCGCTGAAATAAGAGGCAAGTTCGCTTGCCAGCAAGAATTCGTCCTCGACGAGCAGAATTCGCATGCCTAATAACATAGCAGCCCTCCGGGCTTTAAACGGCGGTCGCGTCCATCGGTTCCGTGGCTATCGGCGGTGCGGGATGGGAATTCGACCAGGAACGGTTTACACATTGGATCGAAATCAGCGCTGCCGCGTTGCATTTCACTGAAGCAGGACAATTGATGCAAAAGCTGCCGAGGTTCCCCATAGTCGGTATTGGCGCCTCTGCGGGCGGCATTGCCGCCATGGAGGGATTTTTTCGCGGGATGCCGTCTTCGAGCGGGATGGCGTTCGTGATCGTCACGCATCTCAGCCCGGAACGGGAAAGTCTGCTGCACGAAGTGATTGCGCTTTACACCGGAATTCCGGTTCGTGTCGCTGAAGATGCAATGGATATCCATCCTGACACCGTCTACGTGATGCCGCACAACGCGATCCTCACCATCGAAAATTCCAGCCTAAAGCTGCGCCAACCGAATTCGGTGTCCAGGGAGCGCAAGCCCATCGATATCTTTTTCAGCGCGCTGGCCGAGGATCAGGGCGAATACGCCGTCGGCGTCGTCCTGTCGGGCGGCGATTCCGACGGTACGTTGGGCATCAAGGCAATCAAGGAGCATGGCGGCCTGACGCTGGCGCAACTCTCCGACGAGTCGGGTCCGAGCAATCCCGACATGCCGCGCAGCGCGATCAGTTCCGGTCTGATCGATATCGCCATCCCGGCCGATGAGATGGGTGCGAAACTCATGGAATTTGCCCATAGCTTTGAACTGCTCGACGAGCTTGAAGCTGACGATGGCAAGGCCAGTGCTTTGAAACTCCGCAAGGGCCAGGAGGAAATCTACGCGATCCTGCGCAGCCATTCGGGACATGATTTCTCGGGCTACAAGGCCAAGACGTTCTTGCGTCGCGTCAGGCGACGCATGCAAATAACGCAGAACACCGCGATCGATGCCTATATAGAGTTGCTTCGTTCAAATGCGGAGGAAGTGCGGTCGCTGTTTCGCGACCTGCTGATCAACGTGACAAATTTCTTCCGCGACACGGACGCTTTCAAGACCCTGGAAGAAACCGTCATCCCCAAACTTTTCGAAGGCAAGGACGCCAACGATACGATCCGCGTCTGGGTGCCCGGCTGCGCAACCGGCGAGGAAGTCTTCTCGATCGGAATGCTGATGCGCGAGCATATGGATACACTTTCGGCTGTGCCGCGCATCCAGATTTTCGCCACGGACATCGATGACGCGGCGTTGGGCATCGCACGTTCGGCGCGCTATCCGGAGTCATTGCTTGCGGGCGTTTCGCCTGAACGTCGCGAACGCTTCTTCAGCAATGACGGCACAAGTTTCATCTTGAGCAAGAGCGTACGTGATCTCTGCATCTTCTCGGCGCACAGCGTCATCCGCGATCCACCCTTCTCGCGCATGGACATGGTGTCGTGCCGGAACCTGCTGATCTATTTCGGCCCCGATGTGCAAAAGCAGGTTATTCCGACCTTCCACTATTCGCTGAAGCCCGGCGGCTATCTGTTCCTTGGCACCTCCGAGAGCATAAGCCAGCATGCCGATCTGTTTGCACCGGTCGACAAGAAACAACGGATATTCAAGGCACGAGAACATACGGCGCCGCCGCGGCTGCCGATCTTGTTGAATGCTGCGCCTGCAAGCAACTTTTCCAGCGCCAATGACACTCATGCCCGCCGCGGCTTGTCTTATTCCCTAAGGCAAACCGTTGAAGCCCATGTTCTCGAACGCTACGCTCCGGCCCATGTCGTCATCAATGGTGATGGAGATGTCGTCTATTACTCGGTCAGAACCGGCAAATATCTCGAGCCGCCGCAAGGGGTGCCGAGCAGACAATTGCTCACAATGGCACGCAGCGGCCTGCGTCTGGAACTGCGCGGCGCTTTGCGGGAAGCGGCCGAAGGCCGGCGCACGGTTGTGCGCGAAGCGATAGCCATTGAAGAAGATGAAGATCGGGTCCAGTTCGTCACATTGACGATCGAGCCCTTGGTTGATCGCGGCAGCGGCGAGCCGCTGTTTCTCGTCCTGTTCGAACCGGTGGGCCAGCCGCAGCCGCGGCTGGAGGCTCTAAAGGTTCGTCAGCCATCCGGGATTGCTGATTTCGAGCGCGAACTCCGCGATACGCGCGAGCGCCTGCAATCGACGATCGAAGAATATGAGACCGCATTGGAGGAGTTGAAATCTTCCAATGAGGAACTCGTCTCGGTCAACGAAGAAGCCCAGTCCTCCAATGAGGAGCTTGAGGCCTCCAAGGAAGAAATGCAGTCCCTCAATGAGGAATTGAACACCATCAATGCCGAACTGGTTTCCAAGATCGAGGATCTCGATCGTGCCAACAGCGATCTGAAGAACCTGTTCGAGAGCACACAGATCGCGACTGTTTTTCTCGATACCAAGCTGGTTATCCGCAGCTTCACGCCGGCGGCGTCTTCGTTCTTCAATTTGCTGCCGACCGACATCGGAAGACCGCTTACCGATCTTGCCAGCCGGCTCGATTATCCGCACCTGCGCGACCATATCGCGCAGGTTTTCAGGGCCGGCGAGATGATCGAGCACCAGCTACCGCGCGATAGCGACGGCATCCACTATCTCGTGCGGCTGATCCCCTACCGCGACAGCGTGCGGAAAATCCAAGGTGTGGTGGTGACCTTTGTCGATGTGACGACCATGGCTGAAGCCGAAGCCCACCAGCGGGTATTGATCTCGGAACTCAATCATCGGGTCAAGAACATGCTGGCCGTTACGGTCAGCATTGCCAGTCAGACCCTGAAAAATGCTCCCTCTTCGGAGGCTTTCGCCGAAGCGCTCATCGGTCGCCTGCGCGCCATGGCGCGGGCCTACGGAGTGCTCTCGCGCGAAAGCTGGAAAGAGGTCTCGGTAGAGGAAATCGTGCGGCAGGAAGTCGAGCCGTTCGGGCTGGAACGCATCAACACCACAGGCGAGGACATTCGGCTCAAGCCTCAGCAGGGCCTGTCGCTTGGCATGGTGATCCATGAACTTGCCACGAATGCTGGAAAATATGGCGCCTTGTCCGTGCCAAACGGCGTGGTGTCCGTGACTTGGTCGGCGTCGGATCACGGTTTTCAGCTCGAATGGTTAGAAAGCGGCGGTCCCGCTGTCACTCCACCTGAGAAGACGGGATTTGGTCTTTCGCTGGTAAAAGGCGAAATTGAGTATCGGCTTGGCGGAAATTTTGAAACATCTTTCGGTTCCGATGGTTTGAGCTTGCGGATTGAGTTTCCGTTTGATCATCGGGAGAGCGAAACGTGACTGCATCTCGTATCCTTATCGTCGAAGATGAATGGCTGGTCGCGGAGGAGCACCGCGCAATTCTGGAAGAGGCCGGCTTCGCCATCGCCGGGCCAGTGCCGTCCGTTGCTCGCGCGAAAAAGCTGATCGAGAGTGAAGTCATATCTGCCGCGGTCCTGGACATTGGTCTCGGCGGCGAGACCAGCGCTGCCCTTGTCCCTCTTCTAGCGCAACGCGGAATTCCGTTTGTTTTCGTCAGTGGGTACACGGCATCCGACATCCCGCAAGATTTGCGTCATCACAAGATGCTGTCAAAACCCGTGTGGGCTGCTGCGCTGGTCGAGGCCGTGCGAAATATGCTCGGTGTTCAACCGACGTCTTTGGCAAGACACCAGGACAGCGGAACGGTGCCAACCCAACGAGAAGCCCGGTAACGCACTTCTCGTGGGACAAAGACACTGGTTTTTCACCAGATATGCGACGACATTCGGGTCCAGGCCCGAGACGGCGTCGCCGGCAGGTGCCTGCGATCCGGCCGGCACGATTGACATGCTCGCGGTCTGGCGTATTCCAGCGCTGGGCGAAAGTTCGCCACCGCGCGACGATTGGTCAGCCGTGTGAGCCTATCAAACAACGGGCAGTTCGCCCTCGGTTTTCCTCGCGTCGAATAGGACGCCAAGGCCGTAAGTGACGGCGCCAGCGGCAATCATCTCTGCCAACGCTGCGCTCGACACCGGGCAATGCGGCATGACCGCCTTGATCGCGAGTTCGGCATTCGCGATCGACACGAAATCGTGCCGTCGCTTACGGGTCTCCAGATATTGTTCGATCAACATCTGCAGTCGCCTTCTTTCTATTTCATCGCCAGCCATTGGTTCCTCCTGTAGACAGTCTGAAAGCCCACCACGCCTAAGGAGCGGTGGCCTTGGCGGCCCTTTTTGAGGACCGTGGACTCGAGTGAGGCGGGCAGCGTTGCTGACCAGGATGTCGAGACCGCCGAGGGGCGTTGCTGCTTCATCGACCAGCTTTCTGCAAAAGGCCTCATTGCGGATATGCCGGCAAGCCTTTTGACCTGCCGCTTTTATTAGGTCCACCAGTTCGTCGGCGTCTTCCTGTTCTTCGGGGAGGTAGCCGAAAGCAACGTCCGCACGCTCGCGCGCGAATGCAATCGCCGCCGCACGACCAATACCGGAATCGCCGCCGGTTATCAGCGCTTTGCGGCCGGCAAGCCTGCCTGATCCTTTGTAGGTTGTTTCGCCGTGATCCGGGCGCGGCACCATCTTGCTGGCCAAACCCGGCCACTTCTGTTCCTGTGGCTTGAAAGGCGGCTGGTGATATTGCGTTACCAGATTCTGTTTGAGCATCGGGCTCGCAGGGCCTGCTTTAGCAGGCACTGTTCCCGTATCGGCTGACGCCGTGGAAGCATAAGCGGCGAGAATTCCTCCCGCCATGCTTCCGACGACAAGTCTACGCGCTGCGTCTGGTACATTGTCATGCTGGTCATGGTTCATCATGGGCTCGCTTTGACGGCAGGTGACCGTTACGGAAGTGGCACCTAACCGGCCGTCGACGCGAATGTTCCCTTGTGATTGCAGTGAGGTGTCGCTCGCCTTGCCCGTCTCGGCCGTGAGGCCGCATCACCACTTTGACACAACCTCCTGATTGTAGCGGAACGTCTTGTACAGACCGGCCCTGCTTCCAGATCGGCCGGTGGGTAATCAGAAAGAGGGATCGATTTCGCCGTTCTGGACCATCGCCAATAAAGGTTCCAGGTAGCGTTGCGTATGCGTCTGGCCCATCCGGAAAGCCGGTCCCCCATTCATCGCCGCCAAACGGGATGTGATCGACCAGGCCAACACAGACGCCGGGAACCGAGATGGTGCCGCCTTGCGGCAGCGATAGATTGCCTCCCGCAGCACATGCGGTCTCTGCGAATGCCAGCCCGTTTGATGACGCGAAATATCAGCTCAGTCGCTGGACGCCGACCCCGGCTCGGCCATCCTACGGTGCTGTTCGGCCAAGGTGCCTGCCGGCGTGACATGCGCGGCGGCGACCTGCAGCTTGTTTTTCCAACCGCTGACGACCTGTTCATCACCGGCCATCATCGCCTCGTAACCCGTTTTGGCGACATCGGCCGGATTGTCCTTTTCATCGGAGCCGACCTTGGTATCCATCATTTCAGCGCGCTCGAAGAATCGCGTCTGCGTGGGGCCGGGCATCAGCACGGTGACCGTCACGCCGCTATCTTTCAGCTCATGGCGGAGCGCGATCGAGAAGGAATCGATGAACGCCTTCGTGCCGTTGTAGACGGCCTGGAATGTGCCGGGCATGAAGCCGGCGATCGACCCGGTGAACAGGATGCGCCCGCGGCCTCGCCGGGCCATCTTGGCGCCGAGCTCATGCGCCAGATAGACCGTTCCGGTGACATTGGTGTCGATGATCCGGCGGACTTTTCGCCAGTCCTGGTCGACGAAGCCGTTGCCGAGCCCGCGTCCCGCATTGAGAAACAACAGGTCGATATCGCGATCGCCGATTTGGGAGATCAACCGATCGGCGCCCTCGACGGTCGCCAGATCGGCCTCAATGGCTTCGACCGTTACATTGTGGGTCTCAAGTGCCTCTGCCGCCTGCCGGATAGCCGGCTCGTCGGCGGCGATGATCAGGTCGTAGCCGTCTTTAGCGCACAGCTTTGCGAGTTCCCTTCCGATGCCACTCGAGGCGCCGGTCACCACAGCGAGTTTGGCGTCCGTCATCATATCCTCCATTTTCGTGCCATCGGAACCACGAGTGGGCACAATTGTTCCCCGGCGTTTGGGCTGGATTGATCGTGCGCTGTCATGACGGTCAGGCGACGGTCGTCATCGCGGTCGTCGCGCGCATTCATGGATGGCCGTTGCGACAAAAACCGTTCTACGCCATGAGAACTCGCCATGGCCTACCTTCAAAAAGGCCCCCCGAACGCATGGATTGAGTACTCAGAACGGATCAGTTGAAGTTGGAACAAGTGGCCCGGTTGGAAGTTCGAACCGTGCAGCGTTGTTGCCCTCCCATGTTGATGCTGCGCGATCGGGTCATCCCCTCAGCCCGATCTGCCCGCGCTTCTCCGCGCCAAAGAGAAGCGCGGGCCCCCCTCTTTTAACGGCTGTCCGGGATGGAGCGTTTTGTTACGTTGGACTAGCCGACCTCACAGGCTCGTCGTCGGTTTCGTTTGACGAGCTCTCCGAGCGCTCTAGATCATTGATGCCGGACGCAGTTGGTTCGGGCCGGGGAGGAAATCCGCGTGGCGCATCCAACGCGCGCTGTACCCCATAACGACCGTCATTTTCCGGTTGGCTGGCTGTGCTTGCTTCTGATGCTAGCCGGGTTGGCCGGATGCTCGTCTTCCAATCAGGTGGCGCAGCAATCACGAACAGCGGCCTCCGCGGCACAGACCGTATCGATGGTACTGGATGCCTGGGTGGAGGGAGCGGCACCGTCCGCCTATGCCACGGCCGCACTGCACTCGGTCGGAAAAACGCTGGCCGATGTCGAGGCGCAAATTCGATCGGCCGAGACCGCTGAACCAGCCGGGCGAGCAGGACTGACGGCAGCAGTCAACAGTTTGTCGGTGGCGGTGGCGCATGCCGAGGCGGGATTGCGGGTGAACAATCGCACTGAGGTGAAAAGCGCACAACAGGATCTTCGGGCGGCCATGCGCTCGCTCGCCGCCGCTTACACCAACGCTTTCGGACCAAAGCCGTGAAGAAGCTTCTGGAAATATCGCTTGGCGTCGTCACCAGTGTCGGAGGTTTCCTCGAAGTCGGGTCGATGGCTACGGCGACGCAGGCGGGTGCCGCCTTCGGATTCCAGCTAATCTGGGCCATAGTTCTCGGCACCATATGCATCATCTTTTTGGTTGAAATGGCCGGTCGGTTCGCCGCGATGAGCCATCACACGATCTCAGAGGGCATTCGTGAAAGATTTGGGTTCAACGTCTTCCTATGGCCGTTGCTCGTCGTCCTTCTCGTCAATTTCATGGTGCTGTCCGCTGAGATCGGCGGTGTGGCCATCGCACTCGAACTTGCCACCGGCATAGGCTTCCAGTGGTGGGCACTGCCGGTGGCGTTGCTGGCATGGCTGCTGCTGTGGAAAGGCACGTTTGGCTTTATCGAGAAAGGCGTTTCGGTCCTCGGCCTCGTGACGCTGTGCTTCGTGGTTGGTGCGGTGATGTTAAAGCCCGACTGGACAGCGGTCGCTGGCAGCGCCGTGCCTTCGCTGCCGGTTCACGATGGCATCAATTACTGGTTCATGGCGGCCAGCATTCTCGGCGCGTCGATATCGCCTTATCTTTTCATGTTCTATTCCTCGGGAGCTATCGAGGACAAATGGGATGAAAGCCACCTGGGGGCCAATCGTGCCATCGCCGGGCTGGGCATGACCTTCGGTGGGACCATTTCGATCGGCGTGTTGATCGTCGCTGCTCTCGTTCTCGCGACGCGCGGCATCGACCAGGTGGACGACTATCACCAACTGCCGTTGATGCTGATCCCTATATTCGGCTTCTGGGGGTTCGTTCTATTCGTTGCCTCGCTCGCCATTGCCTGTTTCGGCGCCGCACTCGAAGTCGGGTTGCAACAGGCATATCTGGTGGCACAGGGCTTTGGCTGGACCTGGGGCGAGGATCGCAAGCCGCGCGATGATCCGGGCTTCAGTGCCGTCTATACGGCATCATTGTTTTTGGCCGCCATTCCGATCATGCTTGGCCTCGACCCACTGAGGCTGACCATCTTTTCCATGGCGGTAACGGCGGCGAGCCTTCCGCTGACGGTAGTTCCATTTCTCTTCCTGCTGAATGACGAACGCTATGTCGGCGAACATCGCAACGGCATCATTTCGAATGCCGCCGTTGTCTTCATTATCGCGCTTGCCTTCGTGCTCGCCGTGGTGACGATTCCGCTGCAGATATTCGGAGGCACATGATGGAATTGATGCGTGATCTCCTGGACAAGCAGGTGTTCGACCGCCGGCGGGTCAAGATCGGCAAGGTCGACGGAGTGGTGGCCGAGTTGCGGCGGGGCAAACCACCAAGGATTGTCGCGATAGAACTCGGCTCCATCACTTTGGCGCGCCGCCTTGGCGCGCGGCCCGGGGAATGGATGGCGCAACTGGCGACGAGGGTGGGTGGCAAACGCCACGCCGAGCCACACAGGATTGCGTGGAAAAAGGTGCAGGACAACGGGCTCGACATCGAATGTGACATCGAGGTGGGCGAGACGTCGATTTTCGCCTGGCAGGACTGGTTGCGCGATCATGTCATCGGGCGCATCCCAGGAGCGTGATGATGAGGACAGTCAACCTCGAACATCTTGCCGGGCGACGCGTGCTCTCGCAGCGTGGAAAGAGCATCGGTCACATCGAAGAGATTCTCGCCGAACAGCGTGGCGACGAGCTCGTCGTTACTGAATTCCACGTTGGCATCTACGCCGCGTTCGAGCGTCTGTCGGCTTCGACCATCGGCATCGCGATGCTCGACCTGTTTCGGCTGCGCCGTCGCGACGGCCTGTACCGCATTCCCTGGGATAAACTCGATATCTCCGATCCGGCGCGACCGCGGCTGCTATGCCCGATGACCGAGCTTCCCGGATGGAAAGGGCAAAAGGACCTTCGGGAGTAGATGGCTACGGCTGGGAGGGCTAAGGCGCCGGCGTTTTGCCGGCGAACAGCCGTTCGTGCAGATGGCGCCTCCGCAAAGATTACTGCAGGTTCTTGCGAAGGAAGATGCGGGCGTGTCCTGGAATAACGAATTCGACCTTGCCGAATTCCTCAAACCCATGAAGCCGGTAAAATTGAGGCGCCTGGAAACTGCTCGTCTCGACGACGGCTCTCTTGCATCCACGCCTAACGGCTTCCTCCTCAATCGCCATAAGAAGCTGTGATCCATAGGATCGGCCACGCAATTTTTCAGGCAAGAAGAACATGTCGAGAAACAGGAGGCCCAGTTCCGTTCTGCCCCAAATTCCACCCCAGATCTTTCCCGAGGGGTCGGTAAGCTCCGCGCCGATCACTGCCCGGTCATCGATTCCGGTTTGTTCGATGTTGTGTCGATAGAGCGCAGCGGCCGCCTGCGTTCGTGCATCCCCGTTGTGAGCCAGAGCGATTGTAAATCCTTCGGATCGAGCCGGCATGCGTTCTGCTCCTGCGTCGGAATGGTCTTGAGATTCAACCGTCAGATTAACATCAAGGCGGCCGGTTCGCTCGCAGCTCTGATCGCCGCTTCTGTTGTAACCCGTCTTGCCCACATTCCGCATCGCGATCCGCGTCGGATGCATGCAGCCGCGCCCAACATATCGCTTTGGTGTTGAACAAAGCCCATCCTGCCCTTGTCAGGTCTCATCACAATTCGTGCGCCGTCAAGAGTGTCCACCTCGACGAAGGCTGCTGCGGATCACAATCCATTACGCCGGGAACAATGAGAAAAACCTGTCGTTGGGAAAGCGATCGCAATTCGGCGATTCAAACACGGAGACTCCAATGTTGAAGAAAATTCTAGCCGCGTCGGTGCTAACTATTGCCTTGGCCGGTTCCGCCTTGGCGCAGACAAATGGAACGGGTGCTGGCGGCACGGCTGGCACGGGTAATGGAACTGGTACTGGAACTGTTGGCAGCGGCGGCGCCGCTGGCAATGCCACTGGCAGCGGGAATGCGGCCGTGCCAACCGATCCGAATTCCACAAACTCGACTACAAAATCGAACGGCATGACCGACCGTTGCAAGGACGCCGCAGGCAATGACATCGATAACAACACTGCAAGTGGCGCAACGACCTCGACCGTGCAAAATTGCAACAAGTAGCCGATGGACCTAGCGGCTTCGGCCGTCCGAAGGCCCGCCATCAAGACAATGGCGGGCCTCCGAGTACGTGCCTCGCATGGCTGGATACATAGGAGCACATGTGTCCAAAGAGACCCGGCGGGCCAAACTCGATCGCTTAGCAGCCTCGATTCCGAAGCACGAATTCGAATTCCTAATGAAGATTGCAAAGCTAAGCCGTCATGACCTACTTGGCCTGATCGCTAAACACGATGGCGGCAGGGACAAGGTCTATAGGGACCTTGCGGCCCACTTGGCAGCAACTGAGGCCGCCCCGGAGCCCGTACATGAGGCGGCAGCTGACGACGGCCAAACAGCTGGAGCATCTCCAGCCACGAACTCGCCCGCCGGCAAGTAGCGGCGAAGATCATTTCGGTGCCAGCCCTGACGCTCAACGGAAGCGACGACCGTGTCGTCCTTCCAAAGTCTTCGAATGGGTTGGACGAGCATTTCACCGCGCCTTACCAACGAGAACTGCTGGATACGGCAAGCGGTAGGCGCTTTAAGTCCGGCCCGCCATTCAGCTTCATCGGACATGCCGGAACCTGAAGCGCCGCCGCGCATTTCGTCTCCAGGCATCTTGCGGTAATCGCCAGGGAGAAATTCAGATGCAAACTTCAGGCGCAACTTCACAACACCACCTTGGCCGATTGGCCATAGAACCGTTTTCCGGCACGGTGACGGTGCGGTTTTCCGACGCCATCGTCGCAGCTACGGAGCGGGCGAAGGTCCTGCGTGAAGACGGGCACGAGCCCGTTTTCTATATCCCCTTCGAGGACATCTATTTCGATCTTTTCGAAAAGACCGACACCACCAGCTGGTGCCCGCTTAAAGGCACCGCAAGCTACTGGCGTGTCCACGCCGTCGGCAGTTCTTCCGACGATTTCATGTGGGCCTACGAAACGCCCGATGCGGCTGCTCTGGCTATTGCAGGTCACGGCGCTTTCGATCCGGAAAAGGCCCGTATCGATGTCGACCCTGCCGAGGACAAGCGACACACGCCACATATCGTCGAATAGGTTTCATCAGGCAGAGACAATCACGGTAACGACAGGCGCGATGAGCATTTTCTACCAGGCGGCAAAGATTGCGGAGGAGGTTCACGCGTCGCAGCGCGATAAGACCGGGCGGCCCTACATCGAGCATTGCCGCCGTGTCGTCGACGCCGTCGAGACAATCGATCAGAAGACTGTTGCCTACCTTCATGACGTTCTTGAGAAAGGCGAAGGCTGGACCCGCGCCAAGCTCGAAGAAGCAGGCTTCGGACCGACAATTACCGCGGCGGTCGATGCCATGTCGCGCAGGCCGGATGAGGAGTATTTCGCCTTTGTCCGGCGGGCTGCGTCGAACCCAGTGGCGCTCCCCGTAAAACGCGCCGATCTGGAGGACAACATCTGGCAGTCGAGGCAGGTCGGAGCGTCGGCGGCCAAATATGAAGAGGGCCTTCGCATACTTGACCAAGAGTTCTCCCGACAATAGTGCGCGCCCGACGCTGGCATTGCATCTGCCGAAGCAGCCATCGCCTGCGAGAGCTTGCGGCGCACAGCACGTTTCGGCTCTCCTGGCCGTCAGTTTTTCCGCGCCGGCGTGCGCCTGAGGGTCCTCGCTGGACCATGGAACGTGTGATCGGGTCAAAGCTCCTCCGGAGATGGACCGCAGCGTCTCGAAAAGGAGTAACGGCCGGCTCGGAATCAGGAACTCCTCCAGCACCGGTGCGTTGACCAGCAAGCCGGGACGAGTTCCCGGCCTCCGCGGGTGGCGGGCAAGCCGCCGCCGAACCCGAACTTCTGCACAATGAAAGGTAAGGCCATGGGCTTCTTTTCGAAGGACATCAAGACACTCGACGATCTCTTCGTGCACACGCTGCGCGACATCTATTACGCCGAAAAGCAGATCGAGAAAGCGCTGCCGAAGATGATCGGCAAGGCAACCGATCCGCAATTGAAGGCCGGATTCGAAAAACACCTCGAGCAGACCAAAGGCCATATCGAGCGCGTCGAACAGGTGTTCGAATTGCATGGCGTCAAGGCCAAGGAGGTCAACTGCCCGGCGATAGACGGCATTCTGGAGGAAGCCGACGATGTGAGCGGCGACGTCGACGACAAGGAGGTTCTAGACGCGGCGCTGATAGCGTCGGCGCAGGCGGTCGAACACTATGAGATGACCAGATATGGCACGCTCATCGCCTGGGCCAAGCAGCTTGGCCGCAGTGACTGCGCCAACGTATTGGCCAAGAATCTGAAAGAAGAGCAGGCGACCGATCGCAAGCTCACCGAAATGGCGGAAAGCAAGATCAACATGCAGGCTGCCGAGTAGACCGTCCCAGGTCATGATGAGATTGGTTGAAATCTCATCATGACCTAACCCTGTTGGAGCATGATTTTTTCCAAAGCCGGCACCAGTGCTGCGTTGAGTCGATTTCCATCGTTGTCCACGGAACTTTCATGACGGGTGAATCTGCCATCTCTCGCGATCTGCCGACGAGTGTAAAATCGTCTTTCGGCGTGGCGTTGAGCACGGCGCCGATGGAAGCAAAGGCTGCCGACACGTTGCCGGCCGATGCTGGCCGATGGCAATACGAACCCAAATGGGACGGGTTCCGCTGCCTGGCCTTTAAATCCGGCGCGGCCGTGGAGTTGCGTGCAAAATCCGGCAAGCCGTTAGGGCGGTATTTCCCGGAAGTCGTCGCGATGTTGCATGAACTGAAAACAAAAGAGTTCGTGGTCGATGGTGAGATCGTCATCGAAATTGCAGGCTCTCTTTCTTTCGACGCCTTGCAGATGCGGCTGCATCCGGCGGAAAGCAGGATCCGGAAACTGTCGGTCGCGACGCCGGCAAAGCTGATCCTCTTTGACATGTTGGCGACCTCCGAGGGCGCCTTGATGCAGCAGCCGCTCTCGGTTCGGCGCGCTGCACTCGAACTGTTCGTAAAGTCGGCCGGGCGAAAGGATCTCGAACTGTCTCGGGCAACGCTTGATTTGGCGGCGGCAGGCAGATGGCTAGGCCAATCCGGACAAGGTTCGACCGACGGGGTTGTTGCCAAGCTTCTCGATGACGAATATCGACCCGGCGAGCGCGCCATGATCAAAGTCAAGCGCCTGCGCACGGCCGATTGTGTCGTCGGAGGGTTCCGCTACCTGGCGAATTCGCGTGAAGTCGGCTCCCTGTTGCTCGGCCTGTACAATGACCAGGGGCAACTCGACCACGTCGGGTTCACTTCTACGATCGCCCGGGAGGACAGGGCCAAGCTTACGCGACAACTTGAAGCTTTGCGATCGGCTCCTGGCTTCACGGGAAAAGCGCCGGGCGGTCCCAGTCGGTGGAGCACGGAAAGAAGCGGACAATGGGAGCCATTGCGGCCCGAACTGGTGGCGGAGGTGCGGTTCGATCATGTCACCGGCGATCGTTTCCGTCATGGCACCAAATTTCTGCGATGGCGTCCTGACAAAAGCCCGAAGCAATGCACGTTCGAACAGATACTTGGAAAATGAGGCTTGGCGAAGCGTCGATAGTTCCACACCATCGAGACCAAATCCGTCAAGCATTCGGCGCAGCCAAATCCAGTCGCTTTTCACTGGCGATCTTGAACCCGGCGGCGAGATAAACGCCTTTGCAGGAGGATGCCGGACCAAACCGTTGTTCAGTCTGTCACCACGCCTCGCTTTGGCGGCTCACGGTTCTCGTCCGGATTAGGAACTGGCACTTCGTCGGGAAGAAGATCCGGCTCAGGCTCGCGTATGTCCGGGGTCCACGTCGGCGCATCCACTGGCGGCTCTTCGGTTGGCTCTGGTTTGGGGGGCACATCTATTCTCCGGGTTTCGCTTGGGCGTGGGGTTCGGCCCGCCACCGGTCGCGCGTCGCCGCGTCTGGAGGCGAAAGGGTCTTTTCACACCCCATGTATTTTTACCGATGGCCAGCGGTCCTGGGGCTTGTCGGCGCCCGATCAAAGTCCTGCGTTCCGGCTCCTTGAGCGCAATGTTGGTATCCGCTGCCTCTGGCTCTTTGAGGACTGCCCCGTCGACGTTCTTGATCTCGGCCATAAGGCATCGTCCTTGGTGGCCAACGGGCAACCGCGAGAATTGTTCCGAGCGATTAAGGGCGGCTGGAGCTGCTGTGCGGACCTTCTGGCTGGGCAGTTATCAACTATGCTGTCTTGCGTTTCGGTGAGGCTCTCTTTGTGGATCTCGCCAGCCCTTCCTGTTTGAGGCTCTTCTTCAGCACCTCAGCGAGGTTGATGACATTCTCCTGTGGCCTTGGTGCGGGCTTCGGCAGCTTCTTGCCTTTGCGCTTTGCATCGATCATGGCGATCAGTGCGTCTTCATAGGTGTCTTCAAATTTCGAGGGATCGAAGGTCGTCACTTTTTTATCAATAAGCATGCCGGCGATTTCGAGCAGATCGGGGTCGTATTTCTGCTTGGCCAATCCATCGAACACAGTGCTTTCCGAAACCATTTCGTTGTGGTTGCGAAGCTCGGTCATCACCATCCCCTTGCCATAGGGCTGAATCAGCACTTCGCGGCCGCGCTGGTAGAGCACCACGCAGGATCGAGCGGCCACGCCCTTGTTCTTCATGGCATCGCGGATCACTCCGTATGCTTCGATTGCGGCGCCGTCGGCCGGGATCAGATAGTAGGGCTTCTCGAGATAGCGCGTATCGATATCGTCAATCGATACGAATTCGCCGACTTCGAGCGTGTGCTTCGACGTCAGCTTCAACGCCTTTATGTCGTCAGGTTCGATCTGGAGAAATTCGTCCTTTTCGATCTCGAAACCCTTCACCTGATCCGCTGCATCCACCAGCTTTCCGGTCTCCTCGTCGGCGTAGACGCTCCTGACCGGCAGACCGTCCTTGCGGTTCAAAATCTTGAAATGGATCTTGGATGCTTCGCTGGTTGCGCCGACAATCTTCACGCCGCAAGTAACCGAACCAACCTTCAAGAAGCCCTTCCAGGCAGCACGTGGCGCGGCCATTTTGCGCTTATCCCGTTTCCAGCTAGGGCAACGCGTTTCCGTTCGAATTGTTCCTGCGGCGGGGGCTCGGTGCACCGTGAATGTCCGGTGGGCGAAATCCTGTCGGTCTCGACAGCCGGGCCGGCGCCTGCATCCGCAGGAACCGAAAGCGCACCATGAACATTGTCAGACACAAGCAGGAGAGTGTCATGCAAGTCGTTCGGACCGAAGTGGTGAATGCCAGGGCGCCAGACGGGCAGTCGGTTCGCCGGGTGATATTTTGCGGCGAGGGCGGCGACTGCGTTACGGTGGACATGGCAAACGTCGGGATACAAGCTGAAGATGACGTGCTTGCCCGCGCAAAGGCAATCCTGGTCCAGACAGCGACCTTTGATCTCGCAGCCAATGAATATGACGCGACCAGCAACGGCAATTTCGACCAGGTCGAGATAACCTCTGCAAGCGACGGCGCCGGCGACGTATATGTCTTTGAGTATCGCGATGGCGAAACCAGCCGACGCATACCGCCGTCGAGGATGGCGAGCCTTGAGGCGGCCCGGTCCGAAGCTATCCGCTGCGCAATTGATCTTCTCGCCGACCTGCAGCCTGGCACGGACGCTCTGTCCGGCTGGCTTGTGAGGGTATCCAACGAAAACGGTGAATTGCTTTACACTGTTGATGTGGCTGAGGCCGATGCAGCGCGGCAGGCAGGCCAGTAACCCAAACCCGACGGAATCCACCAGTGGCCGCCCAAGGATTGATTCACGGACCAATAGGCGACGATGGCCTGCATCTGTGCGTCGACATGCAGCGCCTGTTTGCGCCGGGTGGACCTTGGCCCGTGCCGTGGGCTGAAAAGGTGGTCCCGGCGATCGAAGAACTGGTCGCCAGACATGCCAGCCGTACCCTGTTCACGCGCTTCATTCCTGCCGCCCGCCCGGGCGAGGCGCCGGGAATGTGGGCAAACTACTATCGTCGGTGGGCGGAGGTAACCCTTTCCAACATCGATCCGCGCCTGATCGAGCTGATGCCTCAACTTGCACGATTTGTACCGCCGGCGACGGTGGTCGACAAACACGTCTATTCGCCCTGGACCGAGGGGCGGCTCGACGCGCTGCTGAGTGGCTCCGGCGTGCGTGCGCTCGTGATCACCGGTGGCGAAACCGACGTTTGCGTTCTCGCGACCGTGCTTGGCGCCATCGATCGTGGCTTTCGCGTCATTCTCGTCACCGATGCCATCTGCAGCTCTGCCGACCAGACCCATGACGCACTGATGGAAGTCTACCATTCCCGCTTCAGTGAGCAGATTGAGGCGGCCAGCATGGCGGAGGTGTTGGAGTGTTGGCCACAACTCACTCGCTGATCTGGGGGGCTTCAAGTGAAAGGGCCGACAATCGTCATTCTGGTCGGGCGGACTGTTTCAGTTGGCGGACGGCACTACAGTGAACCGGAAAACGTATATGAACGGCACGATTGCCTGATCTGGTCGCTCGCGTGAATCAGTGTCTGGAAGCGTACAAAGCCTTGCAGAGCTATCGACAGCGCGGCCAACCGTCATAGAATGAACAGGATACAGCGCCGAAGACTCGATGCCGGCATCTAGCAATCTTTGCGAGACATCCGGCGCCTCTGCCGTCGGCCTTCCGCAGGGAGGATGATGTGCTGAAAACCGAAGTCATTGACCTTGAAACCTATAGCGCAGTCTACGCGGTGATCTCTGGCTATCGCGCTGACGACATTATCTCGACGGCGTTTGCGGTCGATGAAATCCGCGCAAGGTTTCCTGAGTGTCGCTGCGACGACGAGGAATTGGTCGGGCTTATGGTCCATGCCATGTCCGGCAAGAAAATTGCCGTGAGCTTCGACCACCGGGTGGAACCGGTCAGGCGGCGTGCTGCGCTGCCGATCGCTTCGGAGAGCAAAGGACTGCGATAATTGGACCACCATAGGTCCGTTGCGATTTTGGAAGACGAGGCGTTTATCGCGCTCGAACTTGAAGACATGTTGCGCGAGGCGGGGTTCGACATCGCTGGGGTCTTTTCGTCCTGCGTCGACGCGCTGGAATGGTTCAGGGGCAGTTCTCCCGACATTGTTGTCATGGATATCGGCCTGACGGACGGGGATTGCGTACGAATAGCTACATTGCTTGACGCCCGAAAGATCCCCTTTGTCGTCCATTCGGCAAGCTACGCCAATTCGGGTTTTCACGATCCGATTTTCCTTCAAGGGACATGGGTCGCAAAGCCTGCCTCGCCTTCCGAGTTGCGCAACGCAATTGATGCCTCTCTGGCAATGGCAAACGGCGATTACGTGTCGTGGTCGGCTGAAGCCCGATAAATCGCAACCGCATCATGAAATCCGGCGTTCAAACCAAGGCGCAATCGTCGGCCTGGAATTCACGGCACGATGGAACAAAATTGAAAATGCCGCGTTTGGGGTCTTGCGGCGTGATCCACCATTAGCCGCGGGGGCAACTTTATCCGTATAAATCCATAGGCTGGGAGTGGCGCTGTGACCGTGCAGGCATCCAAGAAGCAATTGGACCGTCGAAGCATCCTGAATTCTCTGAAAGCCTTCCGGCGCGGCGATTTCTCCGTCCGCATCGACAATGTTTATGAAGGCCTCGATTCCGAGATAGCTGAGACTTTCAATGAGATCGCTGATCTCAACGACCAAGTGACGCGCGAGTTCGAGCGCTTGAGCCGGGTCGTCGGCAAGGAAGGGCGGATAGGCGAGCGCGGCCGGGTTCGCAATGCCACCGGCAGTTGGGAATCCAGTGTCCGTTCAGTCAATGATCTCATCGAAGACATGGTTCAGCCGACGGCTGAGGTTGCGCGCGTTATCGGCGCCGTCGCCAAGGGTGACCTGTCGCAGACCATGATGGTCGAAATTGACGGCCGACCGCTGCGCGGCGAATTCCTGCGCATCGGCAAGATCGTCAACACCATGGTCGGCCAGTTGGCCTCCTTCGCCTCCGAGGTGACGCGCGTCGCGCGCGAGGTCGGTACGGAAGGCAAGCTCGGCGGCCAAGCCCGGGTCAAGGGCGTCGCCGGCACGTGGAAAGATCTGACCGACAACGTCAACGCGATGGCCACGAACCTGACCGGGCAAGTGCGCAACATCGCGGAGGTTACGACCGCAGTCGCGTCGGGCGACCTGTCGAAGAAGATCACAGTCGATGTCAAGGGCGAAATCCTAGAACTGAAGAACACCATCAACACGATGGTGGACCAGCTCAATTCCTTCGCTTCGGAAGTGACGCGCGTGGCGCGCGAGGTCGGCACTGAAGGCAAGCTTGGCGGCCAGGCGCGCGTTGAGGGTGTTGGCGGTACGTGGAAGGATCTGACCGACAATGTGAATTCCATGGCCGAGAACCTGACTGGCCAGGTGCGCAACATTGCCGAAGTGACGACCGCGGTGGCTTTGGGCGACCTGTCGAAGAAGATTACGGTCGACGTGAAGGGCGAGATTCTCGAGCTGAAATCCACGATAAACACAATGGTGGACCAGCTGAATTCATTCGCGGGCGAGGTCACGCGCGTGGCACGCGAGGTTGGCACCGAAGGCAAGCTTGGCGGCCAGGCGCAGGTGCGCGGCGTCGCCGGCACCTGGAAGGACCTCACCGACAACGTCAACTCGATGGCCGAGAACCTGACCGGTCAGGTGCGCAATATCGCCGAGGTGACGACGGCGGTCGCGTCGGGCGATCTGTCCAAGAAGATCACGGTCGCCGTGCAAGGCGAAATCCTGGAACTCAAGGACACCATCAACACGATGGTCGACCAACTGAACTCCTTTGCCTCGGAAGTGACGCGCGTGGCACGCGAGGTCGGCACCGAAGGCAAGCTGGGCGGCCAGGCAGAGGTGAGGGGCGTCGGCGGCACATGGAAGGATTTGACCGACAACGTCAATCTCATGGCCGCCAACCTGACTGGCCAGGTTCGAAACATCGCAGAAGTCACCACCGCCGTGGCGCGCGGCGACCTGTCGAAGAAGATCACCGTCGACGTCAAAGGCGAGATCCTGGAGCTCAAGGACACCGTCAACACGATGGTCGACCAACTGAACTCCTTCGCCTCTGAGGTCACGCGTGTGGCCCGCGAAGTGGGATCGGAAGGCAAGCTTGGTGGCCAGGCGCATGTCGAAGGCGTCGGTGGCACCTGGAAGGATCTGACCGACAACGTCAACGCCATGGCCGGCAATTTGACGGTGCAATTGCGCGACGTGTCCAAGGTGGCAACGGCCATTGCGACCGGCGACTTGACCCAGAAGATCACCGTCGACGCGCTGGGCGAGATCTTGCAGATCAAGGACGTCATCAACACGATGGTCGACCAGCTCAATTCCTTCGCTTCGGAAGTGACACGTGTGGCGCGCGAGGTCGGCTCCGATGGCAAGCTCGGCGGCCAGGCCCAGGTGCGCGGCATCGGCGGCACGTGGAAGGATCTGACCGAAAACGTCAACGCCATGGCGGCCAACCTGACCGGCCAGGTGCGCAACATCGCCGAGGTGACCACCGCCGTGGCGCTCGGGGACCTTTCGAAGAAGATCACCGTCGATGTCCGCGGCGAGATCCTGGAGCTGAAGGACACCATCAACACAATGGTGGACCAGCTTAATTCCTTCGCTTCGGAAGTCACGCGCGTGGCACGCGAGGTCGGCACGGAAGGCAAGTTGGGAGGCCAGGCGCAGGTGCGCGGCGTTGCGGGCACGTGGAAGGATCTCACAGACAATGTGAACTCGATGGCCGAGAATCTGACCGGCCAGGTGCGCAACATCGCCGAAGTCACGACCGCCGTGGCGCGCGGCGACCTGTCGAAGAAGATCACCGTCGATGTGAAGGGCGAAATCCTGGAGCTCAAGTCGACCATCAACACCATGGTGGACCAGTTGAACTCCTTCGCCGGCGAGGTCACCCGAGTCGCGCGTGAGGTTGGCACCGAGGGCAAGCTTGGTGGCCAGGCGCGCGTCGAAGGTGTTGCCGGGACCTGGAAGGACCTGACCGACAACGTCAACCTGATGGCGACGAACTTGACCAATCAGGTGCGCGGCATCGCCGATGTCGTGACGGCGGTCGCGCAAGGCAATCTCAGGCGCAAACTGACGGTCGACGCGAAGGGAGAGATCGCCCTGCTGGCCGACACCATCAACGGCATGATCGAGACGCTTGCCACCTTTGCCGACCAGGTGACCAACGTCGCCCGTGAGGTGGGCATCGAGGGCAAGCTCGGTGGTCAGGCGCGTGTGCCAGGTGCCGCCGGCCTCTGGCGCGACCTCACCGACAATGTCAATCAACTCGCTGCCAATCTGACCACCCAGGTGCGTGCCATCGCCGAGGTTTCGACGGCGGTGACCAAGGGCGATCTTACCCGTTCGATCAGCGTCGAAGCCTCCGGCGAGGTCGCCGCGCTGAAAGACAACATCAACGAAATGATCCGCAATCTGAAGGATCAGACGCTGAAGAATGCCGAGCAGGACTGGTTGAAGACCAATCTCGCCCGGTTTTCGCGCATGCTGCAAGGCGAGCGCGACCTTGCCACCGTCTCGCGGCTCATCATGTCCGAACTCGCTCCTCTGGTGAACGCCCAGTATGGGGTGTTCTACGTCACCAATCGCGACGAGGAGGAATCCTATCTTGAGCTGGCGGCTTCCTATGGCGCCGAGAGCAAAGCTGCCATCAAGCAGCGGCTTGATCTGCGAGAGGGCCTGGTTGGGCAAAGTGCCGCCGACAAGCGCGCCATCATGCTGGACAATGTGCCGCCAGAATTCCTTCGGGTCACATCGGGTCTTGGCAGCGCCTCGCCAGCCAATGTCATCATCCTGCCTGCCCTGTTCGAGGATGAAGTCAAAGCCGTCATCGAGCTCGCCTCGTTCGGCGAGTTTCGTGACACACACCAGTCGTTCCTCAACCAGCTCATGGAATCCGTCGGCATCGTTCTCAACACCATCGCTGCGACGATGCGCACGGAGGGCCTGCTCAAGCAGTCGCAACTGCTGACGTCGGAATTGCAAGCGCGTCAAACCGAGCTGACAAAAAAGCAGGAAGAGCTGCATGCGACGAACGAGGAGCTGCAGGAAAAGGCGCAGCTGCTCGAGAACGAAAAGAAGCAGGTCGAAAACAAGAATCTCGAAATCGAGATGGCGCGACGCGCGCTGGAGGAAAAAGCCGAGCAACTGGCGCTCACGTCGAAATACAAATCCGAATTCCTGGCCAATATGAGCCACGAACTGCGCACGCCGCTCAATTCGCTGCTCATTTTGTCAAACCTGCTGGCGACCAATCAGCACGGCAACCTCAACGAAAAACAGGTAGAGTTCGCCCGCACCATCAATTCGGCAGGAACCGATCTTCTCAGCCTCATCAACGATATCCTCGATCTGTCGAAGATCGAGTCGGGCACTGTTTCCATCGACATCAACGATATGCCGGTGACGCATCTTCGCCAGCATATGGAACGAACTTTTCGTCAGCTGGCAGCCGACAAGGGACTTGGCTTCACCATCAAGGTCGATCCGGCGCTTCCCGACACGGTCCGCACAGATGAGAAACGCTTGCAGCAGATTGTCCTCAACCTGCTTTCCAACGCATTCAAATTCACCTCGGAAGGCGAGGTCAGCCTGAACTTCCGGGTTGAAAAGGCCGGCCGCCGCAATGGCGCGACGCAGCCGGTGAAGGCTCTCGCGATCGCCGTCACCGACACCGGCATTGGCATTCCAGAAGACAAACAGAAGCTGATTTTCGAGGCCTTCCAGCAGGCCGACGGCACCACCAGCCGCAAGTATGGCGGCACCGGCCTTGGGCTCTCGATCAGCCGCGAGATCGCTCGCTTGCTTGGCGGCGAATTGCGGGTCGAAAGCACGCCGGGTAAGGGGTCGACATTTACCCTCATCATCCCGTTCGACGGCCCCCGCGTGACGACAGTACAGTCGACCTTGGCTCCGGCGGCGGAGGCAGTTGCTGCGACAGCTCTGCTCAGCAGTCCGCCCTCGGCAGAGCTGATCGACGACCGCGATTCAATCCTACCCACCGATCGGATCGTGTTGATCGTCGAAGACGATCCGACCTTTGGCGGGTTGCTGCTTGGCCTCGCCCGGTCGGCCGGGCTGAAAGGCGTTCTGTCGACTGCAGGTTCCGGCACGCTGGCATTGGCCCGCAAGCTCGTTCCCGACGCAATCACACTTGATCTCGGACTTTCGGATATCGATGGCTGGGTGCTTTTCGATCTGCTGCGGCATGACCAGAAGACGAGGGGAATTCCCATCCATGTCATCTCGGGTGCCGAAGACATCGACAGTCTCGCACGCAAGGGGGCGTCCAGCATTTCCACCAAGCCCGTTTCCTCGGACGAGCTGATGAAGGTGTTTCAGGATATCCACTCGAAGAAGCTCCGCGTTCAGCGCCGCGTTCTGGTCGTGGACCCTGACCCGGAGCGGCGTCTGGCGCTGGTCGAGGCAATCCGCGACGGCGTAACGTCGGTCACCGCGATCGGTCGTGTTGCGGCAAATGCAGAAGACGTTGGCCTCGCCTCCTATGATGCCGTCGTGCTCGGCTTTGGACGCTCCGCCAAGGACAACGCAAAGGCGCTGGACGAGATCACCGGCCAATTCGGCGAAGCCTTGCCGCAGCTGCTGTTCTTTACGCCTCACCCGGACGCGCTTGAACAGGTACTGGCATTGAACCCGGCCTTGGCGGAAGCACCGCGGGCGGAGAACTTCGCTCAATTGGCGCTGCATATTTCGGCAACGCTGCCGGGAGAAGGTCGTCAAGAGGCCTGGGCAGGAACTGAACATAACGGCAAGTCCGATCTCGCCGGGGCGAAAGTTCTCATCGTCGACGACGACATTCGCAACATCTATTCGCTCACCAGTGTTCTGGAGACCTATGACATACAGGTTCTGCATGCCGAGCGGGGCCGTGATGGCATCGCGCTTCTTGAACAGGCGCCCGATGTCGACGTGGCATTGATCGATATCATGATGCCGGAGATGGACGGCTACGAGACGATGCGGCGGATTCGCGGCACACCGGCGATTGCTCATATCCCGCTGATTTCCGTCACCGCAAAGGCGATGAAGGGGGATCGGCAAAAGTGTCTGGATGCCGGGGCTTCCGACTACATCGCCAAACCCGTCGACCTGGATCTCCTGCTGGCGCTGCTTCGTGTCTGGATCGGGCGTGCCCGATCCCGTGTCGAGAGCCCGGAAAAAATTCTCCTGGCAGCGAACTGACGGCCGTTCGATGCAAAAGCTGGCAAGAAACAGGGTAAGGAAACTTGAGGTGGCAGCTCTTGCCGAAGGGCCGGCAAGAGCCCGCATCCTGGCGGTGGACGACGATGAGCGCAATCTGCTGGCGATCAGCGAAGTGCTCGCGACTATCGGAGAGGTCATCTGCGCCCAATCGGGCGAAGAGGCTCTGCGCTTTCTGCTGAAAGAGGAGTTCGCCGTCATTCTCCTGGATGTCCTCATGCCAGGGTTGGACGGGTATGAAACGGCCGCACTTATCCGCCAGCGCGAGCAATCCAAGCGCACCCCAATCATCTTCTTGACCGCCATCAACAAGGAGGATGCGCATATGCTGCGCGGCTATGATGCCGGCGCGGTCGACTATGTGTTCAAGCCATTCGATCCGATCATGCTGCGTTCGAAAGTCGCGGTTTTCGTCGAACTCCACGAGAAGACGCTCGAGATCCAGCGCAAGGCGGAGGTCGAGCAGGGACTATTGGCGCAGGCGTTGCAGGCGCACAAGGACAAGCTTCAGGCCGAACGCGCGCTGCGCAGCGCCGAGCAACGGCAGGACGCCATCCTGAATTCGTTGCCGGTCTGCTTTCATGCTCGGGCAGCCGAGCCGCCCTTTGCGGCGCGCTTTGTTACGGAGGGCGTCGAGCGCTTGACCGGCTTTGCGCCTGAATACCTGACATCGGATCCGGAGTTCGGTCTCAGCCGCGTTCATCCGGACGACCTGCCGCGATTGAGGGAAGCGCTGCTGGCGGCAAAAACCACCGGCTCCTATACGTGCGAGTTCCGCTGGCAATGCGCCAATGGCGAGTATCGCATTTTTCTCGACCAGGGGGTGATGTCGGACGGCTTAGATGGCCGTGAACCGGAAATCATCGGCACATTGCTTGACATCACCGAGCGGCGCGGTCTTGAGGATCAGCTGCTTCAATCCCAGCGCATCGACGCTATCGGCAAGCTAACCGGCGGCCTGGCGCATGATTTCAACAACCTGCTCGCCGCAATTCTCAGTGGGTTAGGGCTGCTTGAACGCCGAGCCACGTTGGATGATCAGGCGCAACAGGTACTCGACCTGACGCGGCGTTCTGCAAAACAAGGCGCTGACCTTGTGGCGCGAATGCTGGCATTCTCGCGGCGCCAGACCCTGAAGCCGGAAGCGGTGCGCCTTGCTGCGCTGAACGACACGATGAACGGATTGGTGGCGCCCGTGCTGGGGGGGTTGATCCGTTTCGACTGGCAGATCGATGACACGATCTGGCCGGTGCATGTCGATGCAGGCCAACTTGAATTGGCCTTGATGAATCTGGTTTTCAACGCGCGTGACGCCATGCCCTCTGGCGGGACAATAACCGTGCATGCGCAGAATCGATCGATCGGGACGCCAACAGAGGATATTCCGCCGGGCGACTATGTCATGATCGCCGTCAAGGACACCGGATCCGGCATACCCCCCGATCTTGTCGCCAAGGTCGTCGAACCGTTCTTCACCACCAAGCCGGTCGGTAAGGGAACGGGCCTCGGCCTCAGCACGGTCTACGGCTTCATGAAGCAGTCAGGTGGGACACTTCGCATAGAAAGCGTCGTCAACCGCGGAACTACCATGCAACTCTGGCTGCCACGATCGACCGAACAGCCGGTCGATCCTGTGGTGGAACCCGACATTGAACGAGCGTTCGCCGATGCCGGGATGGAGCACCCATCAATCCTCCTGATCGACGACAGCCATGTTTTGCGGCAATTGACCGCCGAGTCCCTTCGCCAACGTGGTTTCGAGGTGACCTGCGCGGGAGGAGGGGCGGAGGCGCTGGCCATGATGGAGCGCACTCCCGACGAGTTCGACGTCATTATCACCGATTTCGCCATGCCACTCGTATCCGGCGTCGACGTGATCCGCTTCGCGCGCAATTTGCGCTCGGACTGGCCAGCGGTCATGATCACGGGCTATGCCGATGCCCGGGAGATTGCCGATCGGCCAGCCGACGTGCCCTTGCTCGGCAAGCCCTTCCGGGACGAGGATCTGTTCGAAGCGATTTTCCTCGCGATAGAGAATGCGGCCCCCCAAAGGATCAAAACCGGCTAGCGCTTAGGGGTTGTCAACGGTCTGGCCACGTCGCAAAGGGCCGCATTCCTGATCGGCAATCTTGGTCATTCGCAACAGGCGGCGCTACCAGCGTTCCTCGGTGTCGCGGTCCGGTAGGTCTATTCCGCAGCACACCCAACCAAGGCGCTGCGCTGAACCATAGTTGTACCGAGGCTCCAGATGAGCCGGATCATCGAAGGTACCGACGTGCAGCGCGATCTCGGTTGGCGACGCGTCATAGCAAAGGCTGAGCGGCGACCCGCATTCTGGGCAGAAGCCTCTTTGCGCGATCGGCGAAGACCTTCGATATGTTGGCGTTCCGGAATTCCAGGTCAGGCTTTGGCAGGGCATCCAGGCAAGAACTGCAAACGCGCTGCCGGTCGCTCGTCTGCACATATCGCAGTGGCAGTAGTGAACCCTCGGTTCGATCCCGGCGCTGAATCGGATCCTGCCACAGAGACATCCGCCCTTGATGGCCAAGGAGCCGGGTAGGCGCTTGCCAACCTCACGCATTAAGATCGATCAAGGCGGCGCCGAACGCTCCGATCGCAGTCAAAGAGGCACTGCCGAGGTTTTGGTCGGTTGCGAAGGCTGTCAGCGCACCGAAGCCTTCGTCGCCGAGGTCGAGCACGACGACGAAAGTCCTTTGCCCGCTGACCTGATTGACGAGCTTGGGTTTCATGGCGTTCCGAACCTGTTGCGGGGCAGTTAATGGGCATGGTGCTCGGCATTCCGCTTGCGGGTTGCCGCTGCCTTCTTTGCCGATTCCGATCGGCTTTCGGCTGACCGTGAAGCCGATGCCTTGCCGCCGCTTTTCCCACCCTTGTGGGCCGCGGGGTGTCCGGTGTGTTTACCACGACCCGAGCCGCCTTCTTTCTTGCCGCCGCCATCGTCCTTGTTGACGGTCGCCCATGCCCGGCGCTCGGATTCCTTCTCGGAAACACCGCGCTTCTCATAGCCTGCGGCAATGTGGTCGGCTTTGCGTTCCTGTTTGTCGCTGTATTTCGATTTGTCGCCTCGTGGCATGGTCGTTCTCCTGGCTCAATGATGTTTGAACGGTATGCCGGCGGGAGAGTTCCAAGCGGAAATTCAGAAAATTGAAAACGCGAGCGAGGATTTCGACCAACACGGAGCGCTATTGCTCCGGAGCCGTGGCGGGTGCCGTGTAGCGGCGGCGCACGGCACCGATCACGCGTTTCTTGAAGCGATCGAGCGCGGCAAGCGTCTCCCTGGAGACGACGTCGTCGCGTGCCGTCTACTCGGTAGCCCAATGCAACGAAATACGTTCCGCGACCTCAGTAGCCACCGACCACCGGCAGGATCTCTCCCGTGATGTAACTCGAGCAATGCGACGAGGCGAGGAACACGTAAGCCGGGGCAAGTTCTTCTGGTTGCGCTGGCCGTTTCATCGGCGTATCCGCGCCGAATTTCGAGACGTCGTCGGCTTCCTTGTCCGAAGGGTTGAGCGGCGTCCACACCGGACCTGGCGCGACCGCGTTTACCCGGATGCCCTTGCCGATCAGATTGCCCGAAAGCGCTCGCGTGAAGGCATGAATGCCGCCCTTGGTCATCGAATAGTCAACCAGTTGCTTGGAACCGTCGATGCCGGTCACCGAACCGGTATTGATGATCGCGGAGCCCGGCTCCATGTGCGGCACGCTCTCCTGCGCCATATGAAAATAGCCGTAAAGATTGGTCTTCAGCGTCGTGTCGAAATGTTCCTCGGTCAGGTCGTTGAAGTCACTGGAATGGATTTGGAAAGCGGCGTTGTTGACCAGCACGTCGATCCTGCCGAATTTTTCGACCGTCAGCGCCACGGCGTTGCGGCAATGCTCGCGTTCACTGACATCGGCTTTTATCAGTATGCAACGCCGGCCTTCCTTTTCGACGGCGTTTTTGGTCGCTTCGGCGTCCCTGTCTTCACTCAAGTATACGATCGCAATGTCGGCGCCCTCGCGGGCGAACAAGACTGCCACCGAACGGCCGATGCCGGAATCACCACCCGTGATAAGCGCTACCTTGTCGTCGAGTTTTTTCGATCCGAGGTAGTAAGGCGCATCGTAGAGCGGAGCGGGCTCGATCGCCCATTCATGCCCCGGTTTGGGTTGATGCTGCTCGGGAAAAGGCGGCTCGGGATATTTGCGGGCGCCGGCTTGCATCGCTTGTTGCATTTTGCCATTGCTCTTCGTCTCGTCTTTGGCGTCGATACCACGCTGGATATGGCGTTGCTTGGCGGCTTCAGCTGAAGTCTGCGACTTAGTCTGCATGGCTTTCTCCTGTGCTCGGAGAACGAACAACGCATGCCGGGCAAAAAAGTTTGCGCAAATATCTCGATCCCGAAAGGGCTCGCCATTGCGAACAGCCTGCGAGGAGCGTGGAGCATTGGTCGTCAATGAGACCGGAATTGCCATGCCGGTGGCGTTCAGACAAACACCACATTCGTTACCCGCTCAAAGCACGCTCTTTTCAGAACCATAGGGTTTGGCAATGCGGACCATGCCTTTCGTCCGAAGGCGCTGGTATAAATAGAAAATCGTCATCAAGCCGATTGCTGTTCCGGCACCAAGACACAGCGCGAGCAATAGTTCTGCACCGACACGAAACGCAAGCAGAGTAACGCCGGCCGCAGCGACGAGGGCATTTATGAATGCGATCATAGTCGCTGCAGTGGTCAGGTACGCCAGGAGAGGCCCAGTACGAAGAGAAGGTTCGGCGTCATTTTCGGGCCAGCGACCGAATTCCTTGGAAAACTGGAAGGCAGCCTCGTCGCCCAAAGTTCGATAGTAGGCTCTGATCCGGGCAATGCCGATATGGGCCTGCATGTTCTCAGCGGCGATGTCGACCAACCTCAAGACGGTAAAGGCACCCAGTAAAAAGACCGATGGCAGCACAACCGCGACAAACGGCAGGAAGAACTCGGAGGACTGCGTAACAAAGCCCGTTGCCACCAGAGCGCTCGACAGAGCCATAATGTAGATGGTCGTCCGCGACGCCATTTCACTTATGGACGTGCTGATCGCTGTCTGCTGCACGAAATGCTCTGTCGTCAGGGCCGCGAGAAACGAAGCATCGGGTGTCGGCGTGTCAGCCATGGAGTATGCTCCTGTCGGGTCGACCTGAGTTTTTCTTCGATATAGCGCTTGCGAGGCTGGCCGCCACTGGATGCTCCCGACGTCTGACCCATGCCGGTTTTATTGTGCCATATCCAGCGAGCCCGCATCACCGATCAGAAAGGGCCGATCATGTGGTCAGCAGACGCTGGCCATATCGCAGGCGAAATGTCTGCCGTGGTCAATCTGTATGGCCTCCTGTTGGGGATCCGGGTCGAAGCGCATTCGCGGCGCGGTTGCAGTTGGGAGCGGTTCCGCGGCGGCGCTGATGCGAGTTCGCGCATTCGTGGCAGCGGCCTCGAAACGAATTCGGTCCCTAGGCCGGCAACGCAAATTCACCGGCAAGTTCAATGGTGCGGGCTTGCGGGCCGACTTTTCGGTGGCGAAGCCCATGACCACGGTCCACCAGACTCATAAATCAGCAGCCCGGATCCTGCCTACTGCGGTATCTCCAGGCCCTGCCGCAATCCTGTCGCGACGACTGAGACCCTGAATTTTCCGGCGAGTGCCCGGTCGAATATGGCGCCGACGATGATGTCGGCGTCGGCGTCGACCTCCTCGCGGATGCGGGTGGCGGCCTCATCGACTTCGAACAGCGTCATGTCCATGCCGCCCGAGATCGAGACCAGGACGCCCTTGGCGCCGATCATCGAGGCTTCGTCGAGAAGCGGGTTGGCTATCGCCGCTTCGGCGGCCTTCCTGGCGCGGTCCTCGCCCGTGGCTTCCCCGGTACCCATCATTGCGCGGCCCATGTCGCGCATCACCGACTTCACGTCAGCGAAGTCGAGATTGATCAGCCCCTCCTTGACGATGAGATCGGTTATGCAGCCGACGCCGGAATAAAGGACGCGATCAGCCATGGCGAAGGCGTCCGCGAAAGTCGTCTTTGCGTCAGCGATCCTGAAGAGGTTCTGGTTCGGAATAACGATTACGGTATCGGCGCATTCGCGAAGCTGCTCGATGCCCTCTTCGGCGGCTTGCATACGGCGCTTCCCTTCGAAGGTGAACGGCTTGGTGACGACCGCCACCGTCAGGATGCCGGCTGCCCGTGCAGCGTTCGCTATGACGGGCGCGGCACCGGTTCCAGTTCCGCCTCCCATGCCGGCGGTCACGAAGCACATATGGGTTCCCGCAAGGTGGTCCCTGATCTCGTCGATCGATTCCTCGGCTGCCGCGCGGCCGATCGCCGGCAGGGACCCGGCGCCCAGGCCTTCCGTGACATGGGCACCCAGTTGGATCAGCCGCGATGCTTTCGACATGGTCAGTGCCTGGGCATCGGTGTTGGCGACGATGAACTCCGCACCCTGCAGATTTTCGGCAATCATGTTGTTGACCGCGTTGCCGCCGCCACCGCCGACACCGATGACGGTTATCTTCGGCCGCATTTCCGAGATGACGGGCCTTGCCGCGGTGCTCATCGTCTTGTCTCCTTGGAATTGATCGATAAAAAAGTTCTCGGAACGCGCCGCTTGAACACGCCAGGTGCAAGAATCAGGTTCTATCGCCTTGGCACAGGGAATCAGAGGGTGAACTTTGCGGCAAGACAAGATGTGGGACTTGTATCATATACGCCTGAATGAGCCGACCTTTTGAATGGGTCTAGTCCAATGTTCCGGAATTCGCTCGGCTTCTGGCCAGCGAAAATCCACAATCCGGGATCCAACCCCTTCAAGCTTCACGCGCCCGCCTCACGCGCGAGAACCTTGAGAATCTGGCGGCCGATCGACGCCTGACGCTTAGCGGATCGGCATCTTGCCGCGAAACAACGGCTGATGGGCCCGCATCAGAGCGGCAATCCGGTCGGCAATCTTTCGTACTGGCGGGGAGTGGCGTTCCTCATGATGGGTGACGATCCACTGGTCGGTTTCGAGTTCGGGGATAGGCTGAGCGACGCGAACCAGCCGCGGATCGCTGTCGCCGACGAAACACGGAAACACGGAAAGGCCGGCGCCCGCGGCCACAAGTTCTCGCACCGAATGGGTGTTGTTGCCTCGCACGGCGATGCGGTCGCCGTGATGGGCTTGCAGCCAGCGCGCCGAGGCGACGTTTGCTCCTTCGCCGGTGACGCCGACGAACAAGCCGGCAGCGATGCCGTTGATCAGGTGGCATCCGGAATAAATGGCATACGCGACCTTGCCGCTCTGGCGGCCGGCCAGCCACTGTTCGGTTGGACGCTCGCTGCGGATGCCGATATCGGCGGCGCGGCGACCGATGTCGACCCGGTCGGTGGTGGTGACGAGTTCCACCCTGATGCCGTCATCGACCGTCCAGATTTCGCCGATATGGGCCGAAACGAAGGCCGAGGTCCAAGGCCCGGCCGAGACGCGGACAATGCGGTCGGGCAGGTTTCCCTCGCGCCAGCGGGTCAGCGACTGCATTGCTGCTTCGACGTCTTCGGCGCGCCGCAGCAGTTCTTCACCGACCGGGGTTAGCCGGTAGCCGGTCTGCTGCCGTACGAACAGCGCTTCGCCGATCTGCTTTTCGAGCGCGGTGACGCGTCGTCCGAGTGTGGCTGCGCTGAGGCGCGTGGTTGCCGTAGCCGCGCTCAGGCCACCCAGCCGCGCAACGTCGAGAAACAACCTCAGATCGTCCCAGCCAATATCCATTTTGCAGAAATGAAAAACTCCTTGCGACCGTGGCTGTAGCGCGAAGCGGCCATCACGCGCAAGTATATAGGCATTGGAAGCGCTTGATAATTCTGCCCTGGCGGGAAAATGACAGGCACCTCGGTTGGCCAGGCAGTCAGCGCAATCCGTTCGATCGTGCATACGCTTTGCGCGATTGCTTTGCGTTTTCGACCAATCCAAGAGCGTGGGTATCCCGCTCGCCAAGGAGACGATCATGTTGCATGAACTTCGACACCGTTTCGCCCGCTGGCTTGCCTATCGCCAGACGCTTGCGAGCTTGAGGCGGCTTCCAGACAGCATATTGGCGGATGCGGGCCTTTCTCGCGAAGAGCTCCGCGAGCGAGCCCGCGACGCCAGCCTGCGTCGCTGAGATTGGAGGCGGGCATGCAGAAAATGGAGCCGGCGGCGAGAAGCAATCAGGCGTCGTCTCCTCACTGCTGAGCTGCGGCTGAATGCGCCAATACGGTTGCCACGCTTGATGCCGCCGCAGTTTCGCTCCACATCGTGAGGGATGAAGACCGAGACATCCGAGCGGCGGCGGACTTTGCTGTGGGCCTTGCCCGCATCGCTGGTCCTGCATGCGCTCATCACCGCGTTCCTGGTCTATGGCCTGCCCGTTCCTGCCCAGCAGCCGCAGGAGGAGCAAGCGGTGAACGTCGCGCTCGTGCCGCCGCCCGAACAGCCAAAACCGAAACCCGCTCCCGCGCCGCCGCCACCGCCACCCGGAAATCCTTCGGAGCAGAAGGTTGAAAAGCAGGCACCGGAAAAGCTGCCGCCAATCGAGGTCCTGAGGCCTGTTTTTCAGTTCGGCGACAAAGACACTGGCCCCAAAAAATCCTTGGATGGAGGCAGCGCTCAAGACAATGCGCCATCGCCGCCCAAGGATAACGAGCCACAGTCGGCTGTCGCGCCAAAGAATGCGGAGAGTAAACCCGCCTCAGCGCCAGACGCCGGAGAGCCGGCAGAGTCAGCCAAGATTAATGAGAAGCCGGAAGCGGACAAACAGGAGGCTGCGACCCCACCCGCTGACAAAGAGGCATCCGCGGCCGCAATGCCTTTGGCTGCCCATGGGGACGACGGTGAGATCGAGCTTCCCGCGTCGGCTCAGGCGCCTCGGACCAGACCCGAAAACGTGCCGAAACGCCGCCCCGCAAAGGCTACGAAGTCAGGACGCGGAATCACCGAAGAGCCAAACTCCATCGACGTGGCCTCGGCTACACCGCGGCCATATTCGGGCCTTCCGGGCGTTCGCAAACTCTTTTCGCAAGGCGCTACCGGTGATGTGTTCGCAACGAACTCGATGGCCGACGTGCCTCGCGATCAACGGGCCGCCAGACTTTGCGCCAGCGTTCTTGAGCAAGAGTTGAACGACGCCTCTTATTCTCCCCAACTGATCCCAAGCATTCCGCTCAAGGCCGGCAATGTTCTTGACGCCCCAGACACCGCTTTCCGCACGGCAACGACATGGTACCATCTGAGCTTTCGGTGCGGTATCGACATCAATGCGACGCGGGTCACGTCGTTCGCCTTCCGTGTCGGAGCCGCCGCCTCGCCAGACGAAAGCGCCTTTCTTGATCGGGACGTTCGTCGGCGGCGCGGTCCCGGCTGAGACGGCCCCCCAGTAGTCTGCCGGGGGGCACATCGAATTTCACCGCACATATGGATCGTCTTGAATGCCTGCGTCAATCCGCCGGACGACTGGCCTTGCGCCACTCCTCATATTCGCCGCGGGCATCGTCATGCAGCGGATAGTAGCGCTGCAGCGGTGCGCCCTGCATCAGCTTCTCTCGCGAGAACTCTTCCCAATCGTGATGCTTCTGGGATTCCTCGATCACCTTTGCGGCCATTGCGACGGGAAGCACAACCGCCCCGTCGTCGTCCGCCACTATGATGTCGCCGGGGATCACCGTGACACCGCCGCAGGCGATCGGAACGTTGACGGCGTTCGGATAGATGCTGGTTTGCACATGGTAGTTGGGCGTCCAGCCGCGCAGCCATAGCGGCAGATCGAGCTTTTCGACATTCGGCCGGTCGCGCATGCATCCATCGATGACGATGCCCGCGCCGCCTCTGCCCTTGAAGTAGGTCGACATCATATCGCCGAAGACGCCCGAGCTCATGTCACCGCGCGCGTCGACGACGACCACATCGCCTTCCTGCGCGTGATAGAGCACGTGCCGGTGCAGTTGCGTTTCCGGGTCGGCGTATTCTCCCTCGCTGAAGAGGTCCGGCCGCTGCGGCAGGAACTGCAGCGTCAGCGCCGGCCCGACGATCGACTTTCCATGGTTCTGCGCCACCGGACCGACCATGTGCGGATTGCGGAAACCCATGTGGCCTAGCGTGCCGGCAACCGTCGCGGCGCCGATTTCCCTCAGGGCGTCAATGAGGTCTTTGGGCGGTCGCGTGATGTCAGGGATATGCGTCATTGTGGACTCCGGTTGAGATGGAACTACCAGTTCGTAACAGACCCGTCCCGGCGCCTGAGGTGAGGCGCTTCCCAGAAACGAAAAGCCTCCGCCTGGACCGCCGCTTCGTTGACCTCGACGCCGAGGCCCGGCAGGTCGCTGACCGGATAGTCGGGACCGTCGAGCCGTGGTTGCACGGGGAAGAAGTCGGAATTGTCGAAGCCCAGCTTCGTCTCGGGTTCCCTGGTCTCGAGCCACGCGAAGTTGGGTACGGCGGCGGCGAGATGCAGGGTCGCGGCCGTGCACACCGGACCAAGCGGATTGTGCGGCATCAGGTCGACATAGTGCGCCTCGCTCCAGCCAGCGACCTTCATCGCCTCGGTAAGCCCGCCGACATTGCAGACATCGAGCCGGTTGAACTGATGGATGCCGCGCTCGATGTAGGGCAGGAACTGCCACTTGCTGGCAAATTCCTCGCCGATGGCAAACGGGATGTCGGTCATCCTGCGCAGGGATTCGTAGGCTTCAGGTGTCTCGTCTCGTATCGGCTCCTCGAGGAAATCCAGCACGCCGCGGCCGAGTTTGTTGCAGAAGCTCGCCGCCTCTGCCACCGACAGCCGATGATGATAGTCGATGCCGAGAACGACGTCGTCGCCAAGCGCCTCGCGCGCCTTGTTCAGCATGCTCGCGGTAGCGCCGATCGACTCGCGGGGTTCGAAGATGTCCCTGCTGCTTTGCCCTGCGGGGAAGAAGCGGATCGCCTGCCACCCCCGTGCGCGCAGCTCCCGGGCTCGTTCGATGGCGAGGTCGCCCTCGGCCTCGTCTCCGGTCGAGGCGAAGGTGGGGATGCGGTCGCGCTGCTTGCCGCCCAGCAGTTCGTAGACCGGCACCCCCAGCGCCTTGCCCTTGATGTCGTGAAGGGCGATGTCGATGGCGGAGATAGCCGCCTGCAGAACGCGCCCGCCTTCGAAGTACTGGCTGCGATAGGCCTCCTGCCAGATTCGCCCGATCTGCATCGGGTCACGGCCGATGAGAAACTCGCGAAAATGCTCGACCGCGCCCGCAACGGCCTTTTCGCGCCCGCTCAAGCCGCTCTCGCCCCAGCCGAAGACGCCCTGGTCGGTCTCGATCTTGACGAGCATCTGATTGCGCGTTCCAACCCATACAGGATAGGGATTGATCGCGGTGATCTTAAGCTTTTCAGTCATCCCCAACGTTCCCAATGAACCCCGTCTTGTCTCAGCCGGCCTTGAGGGCCAGTTCAGTTTCGCCATCGAACAGATGCAGCCGCTCCTGGTCGAACTCGAGCCAGATCTGCTCGTCAGGTGCGACGGCGATGTTGGGGGACACGCTGATGTTGACGATGGCGCCTGACAGCAACGCCTGCACGAAGGTGACGTCTCCGGTCGGCTCCACTGTATAGGCCGTGGCCGGGACGCTGCCTGGCACCGCGCTCTTGTGGAGCCTGATGGTCGAGTGACGTGCGCCGAGCACGACTTTCCTTGACGTTGCCTTCGCAACCTTCCGGGCGTTGAGCGGCGAGAGCTCAAGGCTCCAGCCCTCCGCGCCGGTCAACGCAGTGTTGCCGTTTGCTGTCGATGCCTCCAGTGGAACAAGGCTCATCGCCGGGCTGCCGATGAAGCTGGCGACGAACATGTTCACCGGATGGGCAAAGACCTGCGCCGGAGAATCGTATTGCAACAGGTAGCCGCCGTTCATCACCGCCATCTTGTCGGCCATGGTCACGGCTTCGAGCTGGTCGTGCGTGACATAGATGATGGTCGCCTTGAGGTCCTGGTGGAAGCGCTTGATCTCCGAGCGCATCTGGACGCGCAGTTTGGCGTCGAGGTTGGAGAGCGGCTCGTCCATGAGGAAAACGGCAGGGTCGCGGACGAGGGCGCGCCCCAAGGCGACACGTTGCTGCTGCCCGCCTGAAAGTTCGCGCGGCTTGCGCTCGAGCAGGTGCGTCATGTCGAGCACGCGCGCCGCTTCCTTGACCTTCCTGTCGATCTCGTCCCTGGGCAGCTTGCGCATCTGCAGCGGGAACGCCAGGTTCTTGTAGACCGATTTCTGCGGGTAGAGCGCGTAGTTCTGGAACACCATCGCGATGTCCCGGTCCTTGGGGTCGAGGTCGTTGACCACGCGGTCGCCGATGACGATGTCGCCCGATGTGACCGGGATCAATCCCGCGACAAGATTGAGCGTGGTTGTCTTGCCGCAGCCCGAAGGGCCGACGAGCGCAACGAACTCGCCGTCATTGACCGTCAGCGAAACGTCGTTGACAGCTTTGAAGCCGCCATAGGTCTTGACGAGATCTCTCAGGACCACGTGGGCCATCGGCAACTCCCTACGGCATGATGCCGAAAAGTGTGAAGCGGTTTTCGGACGACATCATGCTCTATCTCTTTGATTTAGAGGCGGATTCAGATTTCAGGTCGAACAGACCTGAAATCATCCGGCTCTAGTGTTTGACCGCGCCTTCTGTAAGGGCGCGTACGAAGTATCGTTGCAGGAGGAGGAACAGCACCACGACGGGCACGCTCATCATGAAGCTGGCCGCCATCAGGCCCGGAAAGTCCGTCGTATTCTCCGAGAAGAAACGCTGTATGCCGACCGGCAGGGTCAACTGCTCGTTCTTGGAGAGAAAGGTGTAGGCATAGATGTACTCGTTCCAGGCGCCAATGAAGGAATAGATAGCTGTGGCGATGATTCCGGGCGTCGAGAGAGGCATCACGATCAGGATGAAGGCCTGGAACCGGGTCGCCCCATCGATCCGCGCCGCCTGCTCGAGCTGCACCGGAATGTTGTCGTAAAAGCCCTTGAGCAGCCAGATCGCCAGCGGCAGGCCGAAGGTGAGATAGGTGAGAATGAGCGAGCCATGCGTGTTCACCAGCCCGATCGCGCGCATCAGGATGAAGAGCGGCACGAGAAAGATCACCGCCGGGAACATGTTGCGCAAAAGCACGGTGAAGAACAGGAAGTTTCGACCGGGGAAACGAAAGCGCGAAAACGCGTAGGCCGCAGGAACGGCCACGATCACCGAAAGGATTGTGGTGACCGTGGACACGTAGAGGCTGTTCCAGAAAAAACGCAGGAAGTCCTGGCCGACGCTGTTTTGCGGATCGAGCAGCTTTTGGTAGCTGGCCAGGGTAGGCTCTTCCGGCCACCATTGCGGCGGGAACTGCATCGCCGCGAAGCCGGACTTGATCGAGGTGATCAGCATCCAGATCATCGGCAACGCGGTGTAAAGCAGCATGAACACGAGGAAGATGCGCCCGGCCCAACGCCATCCGTCGATGCGCATGCGGCGCCGGGCCGGACGTCGAGGGACTGTCTCGACGATCGTGCTCATGCGCTCCCCTCTTTGCGCTCGTTGCCGGCCAGCGCACGGACGTAGAAGTAGCCCAGCACCATCAGCATGAGGAACAGGAGTACCGAATAGGCCGATGCGACGCCCCATCGCTGCCGGCCGAAGGCGAGCTCATAAATGTGGGTGATCCAGATGTGCGAAGCGTTCGACGGCCCGCCACCGGTCATGATCCACGGGATGATGAAGGAATTGAAATTGGCCACTGCGAGCAGCAGGATCGTCACCGTCGAGACGTTGCGCAGATGCGGGAAGGTGACGTGCCAGAAACGCTGCCATGCATTGGCCCCGTCGACTTCCGCGGCGCGCAGCAACTGGTCGGGGACCGTCTGCAAACCGGCCATCATCATGATCATGGCAAACGGAAACTCGCGCCAGATGTTGACGACGATCAAGGAGGGCAGCACCGTGCTGACGTTGTCGATGAAGTTCGGCGGCCGGTCAGCCAATCCGAGGCCGACCAGCACCGCGCCGATGATGCCGAAGTCCGAATGGTAAATCCACTTCCAGATATAGGAGGCGGCAACCGCGCTGATGACCCAAGGAATGATCAGGATAGCGCGCAGGACACCCCGGCCGATAAACTCGCGGTGGAGGGCCAGCGCGGCGGCAAATCCCAAGGCAAAGGCAACGAAGGTAGATGCGATCGTCCAGATCAGGGTGTTCAAGGTGACTTTCCAGAACACCTGACTGGTGAGGATGGCCGTGTAGTTGTCCAATCCGATGAAGGTCTTGTCGCGGAGCTGCAGGCCAGGCGGTGTCTTAAAGAACGACAGCTCGACCGTGTAGTAGATCGGATAGGCGATGACGATGAGCATCACGGCGATCGCTGGAAGCACGTATGCGTAGTCGGCGCGGTGCTCCCAGATATTCCGCAGCACCCCGGAGCTACCGGGTTGCAATCTTTGGCGAGCCTCGGCCTTGCCGGTCACGATCGTCACGATGGCGTGCCCTTGTTCTTCGGACCAAACCGGCTGCACGCACTGTCGGCACAGCCGGTCGGATCGCAGGTCAGGCCCGGACTAGAGTCCGTCCATCAGGTTCTTCACCTTCTCGGCCGCGTCGTCCGCTGCCTGGTCGACGGTCATCGCTCCGGTCAGGGCGTTCTGCAGCATGTCCGGGACGATGATATTCATGATCTCGGGGGATTGCGGCAGCGCCGGGAACGGAATGCCGTATGGCAACATCGAGGTCGTGACATCGAGGAACTTGATGTTGTCCAGACGTTCCTTCATCCATTTGGTCTTGAAGCCGTTGAGGTTGCCCGGGTTCGAGCCGGCATACGCCATCTTCAGCGACCATTCAGGGCTCGTCCACATGCAGATGATGGCCTTTGCAGCCGGCTCGTCCACCTTGCCGCCCTCGACATATTCGGGCTTCAGGATGTGAATGTTCGAGCCGCCAAACACGACGGCGCGCTTGCCGTCGGGGCCGGTCGGAATCAGGCCATAGCGCATGTTGTCGATGACGGTCTGCGCCTTGTCCTTGTCGGCGCCCGTTGCCTTCTTCTGCAGGTCGAGCATGACGTTATAGTCGGACGGGTGCGAGACCATCATGCCGAGTTGGCCGGCGACGAACAGGGGCTGGTTATCGGCCTGCTGGTTGGTGAGGGCCGAGACCGGAACCGACTTGTCGCGAACATACATGTCGTAGGAGGCTTGCAACGCCGCCTTGCTCTGCGGGCTATTGAGCTCGACCTCCTTATAGGTCGGGTTCGCGGAGGCTTCGTCGAAGACACCGCCGCCATAGGCCCATAGTTGCGGCATGAAGCGGTACGGCGTGTTGCCGGCGTTCTTGCGCGCCACGAGGCCGTAGCCGGCTATGCCGAGCTTGTCATGGATCTGCTTGGAATATTTGACGACGTCGTCCCAGGTCGCCGGAGCCTTGTCCGGATCGAGGCCCGCACGCTTGAAGATGTCGGCGTTCCAGATGAACGCCATCGTCTCATTGTTGGTGGGAATGCCGTAGGTCACGCCATCCCAGGTTACCGCCTTCATGGCGCCGGGCCAGAAATCCTCCGTGGGATAGCCCACATCTTCCGGCTTGAGCGGCTGCAGATAACCCTTCGAGGCGAACTCGGTTCCGCCCAGGATTTGCAGGCGGACCGCCATCGGCGCGGCGTTGCCCAGCAGCGCCGTGCGGAATTTGTCGAGAAGGTCGTTGTAGGTGAGGGCCTGATCCTCGAGCTGGATGTTCGGATAGGTCTTGCGGAACGTCTCGAAGAAATCCTTGTAGTACTGACGCAGCAGGTCGGGGTCGCCCTCGAACACGCCCTGATACCAGAACGTCAGTCGCCCTTTGTAGTCGAGCGGGGTGACCTTGCCGCAATCGGCGGCCGTGTCGAAATCCTGTGTGCCGGCGATGGAGCGCACATACTCCGGCGACCACTTGCTCAAGTCGACCGGCGGCGCACCCAGCGCCGATCCCGACATGAGCGACGCCATCAAAGCAGTGGCGACAGTGCCGCGCAGGACGGCACCGCCGAGTGTAATCCTCGTCATAGTATCCTCCCAGATTCTCCCATGCCGCCGTGCGCCAAGGGGCTCGTCCGACCGTGCGGGATGCGTCCTTCTGCTCAATGTATCCCTTCGATCATCTGGTACGTTTTCAGATCGTGGATTGCCTGTCAACGCACCCGATCGTACATTGTTTGCAAAACGCGTGTATGATATCGAGCATGCGATGTACTAATCGGGGGAGCCGGCTTTGGCCGAAACAAGTGATTTCAAAGCAGAGCCACCCGTGGGGATTGATCCCATCGGGGCGTCCAGCGAGGGCGCCTCGCTTTATGAGCTGATCCGGGAAGACATCATCGAGGGACGGCTCGCCGCCAACGAACGGCTTGTGGTCACCGATCTCGCCCGGCGTCACGGCACCTCGACCAACCCCGTACGCGAGGCGCTGCAGCTGTTGCGAGGGGAGGGCTTCGTCACCTTTGTCGCCAACCGTGGCGCGCGCGTCCGGCCCATAGACCAGGATTTTGTCCGGGATATCTACGAGATCGGCGTCCTGATCGAGCCGGCCCTGACGCGATGGTTCGTGAACATGGCGACCAGCGAGGACATCGCCGAACTCGAACGCATCCAGGCTCTGATCGAAGAGAACAACTTCACCGACACATTGCGGCACAGTGAATTGGATACCGCCTTCCACACCGTAATGTACCAGCGCCACTACAACCGCCATGCCGCCGAGCTTTGGTGGAAGCATCGCGAAGTGCTGCGAGCCGTGAGCCGGCGTTTCAATTTCACGCTCGCGCGGCGGGCCGCCATCATGCGTGAACACCGCGAGCTCATCGCGCATATCAAAGCGGGAAATGCCGACGAGGCGGCCGAGCTCATTGCCCGCCATGTCGAGGGTTCCGGCCGGCACGTTCTCGAACAGATGCGTGCGCGCAACGCCGCTCGGGCCGGATAGAATTTCCAGCCCAGAAAATCATTGGTCCGGCCATCAGACAGAGGTAGTTGAGAGATGAAAATCACGAGCGTTCGGCCGTGGCTGATCAAGTCCGATGCTTCCTATTGGGGAGAGTTCCTGTTTGTCGAGGTGACGACCGACGAAGGGGTGAGCGGCTGGGGGGAAATCACCACCACCACAAGGCTCGCCAACCGCGCGCTCTGCACGATCCTGCGGCAGATCGGTGTTGCCGTCACAGGCGAGGATCCGGCGCGCATCGAGCATCTCTGGCACAAGATTTTCCGCAGCTTCACCTATATGGGCAGCCGCGGCGCCGCGGTCGAATGCGTGAGCGCTATCGACATAGCGCTCTGGGACATTCGCGGCAAAGTTCTCGGCAAGCCGATCTACGAGCTGCTGGGCGGACCGGTACGCGATGAAATCGCGCTCTACACCCATCCCAACCAGGCCAGGTTTACCAGCAAGGAGGCTGTGGTTCGCGAAATTCGAGACATTGTCGAATCCGGACACACCGGACTGAAGTTCGATCCTTTCCCCCACCAGGGTCGCACCGCCGATAGCGTGGCGCGCGAACAGCGGGACGGCTACCTCGATGGCAGCATGACCCGGAAGGACGAGCGCGAGGCCGCCGAACTGACGGCTCTGATCCGCGAAACGGCGGGGCCCGATGTCGACATTCTGATCGACGCGCATGGCCGCTTCGACGTCCCCACCGCCATTCGCCTCTGCCGAAGCCTCGAGGAAGCCGGCCAGATCGACTGGTTCGAGGAGCCTTGCCCGCCCGAGAGCCTCAATGCCCTCAAGCAGGTGCGTGAGAAGGTCAGCGCCGCCATCTCGTGGGGCGAGCGCGGCCACACCAAGTGGGATTTCGTGCCGGTGCTCGAGAACAGGCTTGCGGACTACATCATGCCGGACGTTACCTGGACCGGCGGCATTACCGAACTGAAGAAGATTTCCGCGCTGTGCGAAGCCTACTACATCCCGGTCTCGCCCCATGACGCCGCGGGACCGATCAACGTGGTTGCGGGAGCGCAGGTGATGATGACGGTTCCCAACTTCTACAAGCTCGAAACGTCGGAGTGGAACCTGGACAAATATAATCACCTCATCGACGAGCCACTCGATGTCTCGAACGGCAGCCTCAAGCTGGCGTCGAAGCCGGGTCTCGGTGTCGAGATGAACCGAGACTATCTGCAGGCCCACGAGATAGAGCTTGGCTAGCAACGCTTATGCAGGCCGGGGGTGCGGGGCGCCACCAATCAGAACGAGGATAAGCCATGGCAAAGACGGGTAGCGCCGGCGAGGCGCTCAATCGGGTAAATACGAACTCCAGGCCGAGCGACCTTCGCATCACCGATCTGCGCGTCGCCGAGATCGTCGGCGCGCCGTTCACCTCGGCGCTGATCAAGATCTATACCAATCAAGGCATTATCGGCCTGGGCGAAGTGCGCGACGGCGCCAGCGCGACCTATGCGCTGATGCTGAAGAGCCGGTTGCTGGGCGAAAATCCCTGTGACGTCGACCGGCTGTTCCGCCGCATCAAGCAATTTGGCGGCCACGGGCGGCAAGGTGGCGGTGTCTCGGCAATCGAGATCGCGCTTTGGGACCTCGCCGGCAAGGCGTATGGCGTGCCGATCTACCAGATGCTGGGCGGGCGGTTTCGCGACAAGGTGCGTGTCTATTGCGACACCGACGCGGACAAGCCCAGCGGCACCGAGACCGGAAAGCGGCTCAAGGCGCGGATGGATCTCGGTTTCACCTTCCTCAAGATGGACCTCGGCCTGGCGCAGATCTCCCATATCCCGGGCGCAGTGGTGGCGCCGGCCGGCGTGCTCGACGGTTTCCGCAGCCATGCCGCTCGCGGCCCGGCACGCACGCTGGACGAGCGCCGGGCGCGCAACGCCGCCTATGATGCGCAGAACGTGCCGCATCCCTTCACCGGCCTCCATTTCACCGAAAAGGGCCTCGACCTGCTCGATCAATATATCCACGAGGTCCGCGAGGTGATCGGCTACGAGGTCCCGCTCGCCATCGACCATGTCGGCCACATCTCGCTGCAGGACGGCATCCGTCTCGCCCGGCGGATCGAGAAATACGCACCGGCCTGGCTCGAGGACGTGATCCCCTGGCAGTACACCGAGCAGTATCGGCAGTTGCAGCAGGCGACCTCGGTGCCGATCTGCACGGGTGAGGACATCTACCTCAAGGAAGGCTTCGAGCCGCTGCTCAACGCCGGCATCTCGGTCATCCATCCGGATCTGCTGACCACCGGCGGCATTCTCGAGACCAAGAAGATCGGCGACGCGGCGCAGGAGCATGGCGTCGCCATGGCCATTCACATGGCGGAAAGCCCGATCGCGGCAATGGCCGCCGCGCATGTCGCGGTGGCGACGGAAAACTTCATGGCGCTCGAATATCACAGCGTCGAAGTCGACTGGTGGGACGATATCGTCACCGGCCTGCCCAAGCCGCTGGTCAAGGACGGCTTCATCACCGTGCCCGACAAGCCTGGTCTGGGCATCGACGACATCGTCGACGAAGTGATCAGCCAGCACCTGCAGCCCGGCGTCACCGGCATCTGGCAACCGACCGATCACTGGGACGACGAATACTCCTGGGACCGCACCTGGAGCTGACTCTACACTTCTCTCCTCGGAGGGAGAGGTGAACAGAAGGATGGACCATGATCTACGAACTTCGCATTTACGACTGCGTGCCGGGCCAGCTGCCGGCGCTGCTCAGGCGTTTCAACGACCATACCTTGGCGCTGTGGGATAGACATGGCATTCGCCAGGCCGGGTTCTTCACCACGGTGGTCGGCGAAAGCAGCAATCGACTGACCTATTTCATCGCCTGGGAATCCCTTGCCGAGCGCGAAGTGAAATGGAAGGCCTTCATCACCGATCCGGCATGGCTCGAGGCCCGCGACGAGTCCGAGCGCGATGGCCCGATCCTGGCCAATATTTCCAGCCAGTTTCTCGCGCCAACCGCCTTCTCGTCGGTGAAATAGAGGACATCATGAAGATCACCGATCTCAGGTGCGCCGTCATCGGCAAGCATCCCATCGTGCGCATCGTCACCGACGAAGGCCTCCATGGCCTCGGCGAGGTTGAGTACACCAAGTCTTATCTCAAGCCCTGGGTGCTGCATTTCCGCGACGCGCTGATCGGCGAGGACCCGACCGATGTCGAACGCGTGATGTTGAAAATCCGCCAGCGCGGCTCGTTCAAGCCCTACGGCGCCGCCGTCAGCGCTATCGAGCATGCTCTGTGGGACATCGCCGGCAAGGCGGCAGGCGTTCCGGTCTACAAGCTGCTCGGCGGCAAGGTGCGCGACAAGGTGCGGGTCTATAACGGTTCCATCCGCAAGAAGCGCACCGGCGACAGGCCGGAGGATTACGCGGCCGACGTCAAATGGATGATGGAGCGGCCGGAAAACTTCTTCATGGTCAAGCAAGGCATCAGCTTTCATTCCAACATGAAGACCAGCGTCCCCGACTTCCACTACGGCGTGCGTCAGCCGCCGACCTATCACGGCGCGATGGACCAGGGGCAGATCAGCGAGCGCGGCATGGCGCATATGATCGAATGCGTCATCGCCATGAAGGAGGTGCTCGGCGACAAGGTCTCGCTGGCGCTGGATTGCGGCCCCGGCTGGTTCCTGCCGGACGCCATCCGCTTCGCTCAGGCGGTGGAAAAACACAATCTGATGTGGCTGGAGGACATGCTGACCGGCGACTACGTGCCATGGGTCAACCCGCAAGCCTACCGCGAACTCACCACATCGACGTCCACCCCGATCCATACGGGCGAACAGATTTATCTGCGCCATAATTTCAAGGAACTGATCGAAACACAGGCGGTGCGCGTCATCGGTCCGGACCCCGCCGATATCGGCGGCATCGCCGAGCTCAAATGGGTGGCCGAGCATGCCTATATGCACTCGATCATGATGGCGCCGCACGGCACGGCGAACGGTCTGCTGGGCCTCGGCGCGCTGATCAATGTCTGCGCCACGCTGCCGGCCAACTACATCGCCTTCGAATATCCCAGCGCCTCCGACCCCTGGTGGGAGGACATCGTCATCGGCCTGCCCAAGGGGCAGATCGTGAAGGACTCCATGATCGACCTGCTCGAAGCGCCGGGACTCGGCCTCGACATCGATGCCAAGGCGGCGAAGAAATACCTGGCGGAAGAGGACGCCGGTTTCTTCGGCCGATAACGAACCGAGGCGACCTGAGCGTCAAGGGCTATCGAACGGCTCGCACACATGGGTGAGCGTCCACGCCGTGCCGCCTATTTCGTTTCGGGCAGCATCTCGTCCATCAACTGCTTGACGGCCTCGGCGGATCTTTTCATCCCGGCTTCGTCCATGGCCCAACCGGCGAAGCGTTCCAGCAAGGTGGCGAACCTTACTAGGTCCTGCTCATCCCACTGTGCCAGCGATCCGGCGAAAATCCGCCATTTGGTCTGGCGCACCGCCGCCACGAGGCGCTCACCCTTGGCGGTGAGTTTGAGGCAGATGCGGCGGGCATCGCGTTGCGATGCGACACGGCAGGCATAGCCGCGTTCGACGAGGTCGGCCGCGATGCGGCTGGCGCGCGACGGATCGATCTCGAGGCGCTCGGCGATGACGCCAACCCTCACCTCATCCTGCTGGGTAGCGCTGAAAACCGGATTGTTCGCGATGGCGCTGATCGCATCGAGATGGCTCACTTCCAGCGAAGGGTCTACGCGCGCCAGGATCATGCGGCCGAAGTCGCGGCGCTGGATCGAGCGGCGCACCTTGCTCATTACCGCATCGATGGCGGCCACGGCCTCGGCCGCCGGTTCGGACAGGCCGCTGCCGCGCGCCAGACCGGCGAGGTCCCGATCGCCGCGCGTCTGGAACAGGGATGGAAATCGGTCCGGACTGCTGGATGCGTTGCTGCTCATCCATAGCGCGTTAGCAAGAATATATGCTGATGTCAATTATATGCTGAGCGCACATATCTGGTTGACACCTCTCGGCTGTGGGCACATAAATCGCGCCCCAAGTTACGGAGACACCGATGACTGTCGAGCAGACGCTGCCGGACGCGCGGCCCGTTGAGGCCCAAGTCAGGCCCGATCTGACGACATTGATCGTCTATTTCGGCGCGCTGATCGCCATGTTCATGGCCACCATCGACATGCAGATCGTCGTCACCGCCTTGCCTACCATTGCGGGCGAACTCGGCAATCTGCATCTGTTCGGCTGGGTCGGTGCCGCCTACCTGCTCTCGACCGCCGCGGTCTCGCCATTCTACGGCAAGCTTGGCGACATGTATGGCCGCAAGAATGTCGTGCTGACGGCGATCGGCCTGTTCCTGCTGGGCTCGCTGGTCTGCGGCATGGCATGGTCGATGGAGAGCCTGATCGCCGCGCGCGTGCTGCAAGGCATCGGCGGTGGCGGCCTGATGGTCTCCGCCTTCGCCATGATCGGCGAACTGTTTTCGCCGCGCGACCGCGCGAAATACCAGGGCTACAGTTCGGCGGTGTTCGCGCTGTCGTCGGTGCTCGGCCCGCTGGCCGGCGGCTACATCACCAGCCTGTTCGGCTGGCGTTGGGTGTTCCTGGTCAATTTGCCGATAGGGATCATCGTGCTGGCGGTGCTGGCCTTCGCCATGCGCAGCCGGTTCAACGAAAAGCGGCACCGCATCGACTATCTCGGCGGCGTGCTGCTCGCCACCGGCACGACGGCGATCGTTTATTGGGGCTACCACGTGCTCGACCCCAGCGGACCGGACCTCATCACCTTCGCGCTGCCGCTGCTGGCACTAGTCGCCATCACCTTGTTCGTCATGGTCGAGCGGCGGGCCGAAGAGCCGATCGTACCTCTGCGGCTGTTCGGCAATTCGACGGTCAGCATCGTCTCGGGCGTGTCGCTGGTCGCCGGAACGGTGACGCTGGGCATGTTCTTCTATTTTGCCCTCTACATGCAGACGCTGACGGGCCTGAGCCCGGCCGAGGTAGGCTTCCTGTTCCTGCCGGCGTCGCTCACGTCCATGGTCATTTCGATCGTCGCCGGGCGGGTGATCGCGGCAACCGGACGCTACAAATGGATGCCGGTGGTCGCCATGGCTATTGGCGGGTTTCTGATGCTGGGCTTCGTCCTCACCAACCAGCATACGCCGATCTGGGTATTGGCGACGATGATGGCAGTGTTCGGCATCAGCATGGGCCTGCAGTTCCAGGTGCTGATTGTGGCGATCCAGGCGGCGGCACCCCTGCAGGATATCGGCGCGGTGACGTCGCTGATCACGCAGGCGCGGACGCTCGGAGCATCGCTCGGACTGGCGCTGAACGGCGCGGTGATGATCTGGGCGCTGAACCGGCAGACAGCCGAGCTTCCTGCAGACGCCGCCGCCCTGCTGCCGGGTGGCCTGAACGGGTTGACGCCGCACCTCGCATCGAGCCTGCCGGGCGCGATCCGCGAAGTGGTGCTCGACCATTACTCCAGTGGCTTCAACGTGATGTTCATCTGGGTGGCGGCGCTCTATTTCGTCGCCATGGGGCTGACGCTGCTGCTCGAGGACAAAGAGATCCCGAAGCGGGCCTGAGCCAAAGCTTGTGTCATGCGCTGGGTTTAGGCATTTGGCGATGATCTGAAATCACCGAGGAGGACAGCCATGATCATCGACACTCATCTGCACCTGATCGACCTGTCGGCGCTGCGCTATCCCTGGCTCAGCCGCGAGCCGGCGCTCAACCGCGATTTCCCGCACGCAGAATATGCGATCCAGGCCCGCCGGGCCGGCATCGAGGCCGCGCTGCATATGGAGGTCGACGTCGATGAAGCCGACATCCAGGCCGAGACCAGCCATGTGAAGGCGCAGTCGCTGGAGAAGGGCAGTCTGTTGCGCGGGGCGATCGCCTCCTGCCGCCCGGAGGAGGCCGGTTTCGCCGCCTATCTCGAGCGCCAGCAGGCCGATCCCTTCGTCAAGGGGTTCCGTCGCGTGCTGCACGTCATGCCGGACGAGCTTTCGGACAGCGCGCTGTTTCGCGAAAACATCAAGCGGCTTGCCGGCACAGGCCTGACCTTCGACCTCGTCGTCCTGCCGCATCAGATTCCAAGGGCGGTTGCGCTCGCCGATCTGGCGCCGGATGTGCAGTTCGTGCTCGACCATTGCGGCGTGCCCGACATCAAGGCCAGTGCGGAACATCCGTGGCGCGAGCATATGACCGAGATCGCGCGGCGTCCCAATGTCATCGGCAAGATCTCCGGCATCGTCGCCTATGCCGATGCCGGCTCATGGATTGTCGAGACCTTGCGCCCCTATGTCGAGCACACGATCGGCTGCTTCGGCTGGGACCGCGTCGTGTGGGGCAGCGACTGGCCGGTGTGCACGCTTGGCGGTGGCCTTGCGACCTGGGTGGCGGCGACGCATGCGCTGATTGCGGGAGCCAGCCCTGAGGAGAGGACGAAACTGCTGTCGGGCAATGCCAAGCGGATGTGGAAGCTGTAGCGCGGTCGGACACCGATTGCCTGCAAGCGCGCAGAACGCCATCATAGCGCTACTTCACGCCGATACCTGCCGTCAGGCCGCCATCGATCCTGTAGTCCGCGCCGGTGCAGAAACCGGCCTTCGACGAGCACAGGAAGGCGATGAGTTCCGCCACTTCCTCCGGTTCGCCGATACGGCCGAGCGGATGCGCCGCGCCGAAGCGCTTGTAGGCCTCTTCGACATCGGCATCGCTGCCATTGCCGCCACGCGCGGCCTTCTCCAGGATTGGCGTGCGGATCGAGCCCGGGCTGACCGAATTCACCCGAACGCCTGATGCCGCATAGTCGAGCGCCAGCGAGCGCGTCAGCGTGTGGATGGCCCCTTTGGTCGTGGCATAGGCGGCAACGTTCTGCTGGCAGGCAAAGCCCTGCACCGAGGCGACATTGACGATGGCGCCGCCTCCGCGCTTGATCATTTCCGGGATGCCGAAATGCGCGGTCAGGTAGATCGAGCCGACATTGACCGTCATCGTTCGGTTCCAGGTTTCCCAGTCGGTCGTCGTCGCGGTGCCATAGGGATGGACGGCGGCTGAATTGACGATGACATCAAGGCCGCCGAACCTTGCGACGCCAGCCGCCACCGCGTCGCGCACCTGGTCGGAGATGGACACATCGGTTTCGATGACCAGCACCGCAGCTCCAGCGCTTTCCAGTTGCGCTTTCATCGCCGCATTGGCGCTGCGGTCGATGCCGCAGGCGATGATTGCGGCGCCACCGGCCGCAAGGCGTCTGGCGGTTGCCAGGCCAATGCCGGTCGTCCCCGTCACCAGGGCGACCTTGCCGTCGAAATCCATCATTTCTAAAAACTCTTCCATTTTCTATCGACTCCCATCGAGGTCCAACAATAAGTTGCCAACCTCTCGCAGAAGGAAAGCCGAAAATGGAACAATGCTGGCGCTGGTATGGGCCCGATGATCCGGTGACGCTCGATCATGTCAAGCAGGCGGGCGCCACCGGCGTGGTCTCGGCGCTCCACCATATCTATGACGGCCGGGCGTGGCCTGAGGCCGAAGTGCTGGAGCGCAGGCGCATTATCCAGGAAGCAGGACTGACCTGGTCGGTCGTCGAGAGCATTCCGGTCCACAATTCCTTCAAGATCGGCGCGCAGGAACGCGAGCGCTATGCCGGCTATTACCGCGATTCGATCCGCGCGCTGGCCAAGGCCGGCATCGCCACGATCTGCTACAATTTCATGCCGGTGGTGGACTGGACCCGCACCGATCTAGCCTACCGTCTGCCGACGACAGGCTACGCCCTGCGTTTTGATGCCGTTGATTTCGCCGCCTACGATCTGTTCGTGCTGAAGCGCAAGAACGGTGCTGACAGCTACACGCCGGCGCGTATTGCGCAGGCGGAAGCGCGGCTGAAGGAATTGCCGCCCGAGAAGATCGACCAGATCGAGCGCAATCTGATCGCCGGCCTGCCGGCTACAGAGCGCAAGTATGACCGCGACAGTTTTCGCGAGGCGCTTGCGGACTATGACGGGATCGGGCCGAAGGAGTTGCGCGGCAACCTCGCGTGGTTCCTGCGCGAGATCATTCCGGTGGCGGAAGAGGAGGGGGTGCGCATGTGTATCCACCCCGACGATCCGCCGTTTTCGCTCTACGGCCTGCCGCGCGTCGTTTCGACCGCCGAGGATGCGCGTTTCATTCTCAATGCCGTCGACAGCCAGGCCAATGGGCTGACGTTCTGCACCGGGTCCTACGGCACGCGCGCCGACAACGACATCGTCGCCATGGTCAAGGAATTCGCCGACCGCATCCACTTCGCCCATCTGCGCAACATCACCATCGAGGATGACGGCTCGTTCTACGAGGCCGAGCATCTCGAAGGCGGCACCGACATGGCGCATGTCATCCTGGCGCTGATCCAGGAGGAGGCGCGCCGCCGCAAGGAGGGCCGCGCCGACTGGCAAATCCCGATGCGGCCGGACCATGGCCACCTGCTCGCCGACGATATCGGCAAGACAAGGATCAATCCCGGCTACTCGCTGATCGGCCGCCTGAAGGGCTTGGCCGAATTGCGCGGCATCATGCGGGCCGTGGAAACGTTTGGGCTGGCTTGAAGGGGCAACGAACTGCGTTCAATGCCGACGCCGGCTCAGCGTGCGTCGCTGTAGATAATGCGGCCGGCGCGGACGCAAGACACCTCCGATTGCCAGGTTGACAGAAAGCTGACAATGTATCATATCCGAAAAGCTGAGTATGTATCATATTATCTAGCGCTAGGAGAAAGACCGGCAAAGCCGGCGTCCCGGGGAGGCGATCGTGGGAGAGGCTATCAGCCAGTGGAGCAATTGGTCGGGCTATGTCACGGCCACGCCGCAGGCTTTTGCCGAACCGCAGAGTCTCGATGAGCTGAGTGGTGCCATTCGCAACGCGCCGGGACCAGTTCGATTTGCTGGCACGGGCCATTCCTTTACGCCGCTGGTCAAGAATGACGGCACCATCCTGTCGCTCGACCGCTTCGAGGGCCTGAGGTCGCACGATCCCGAAAAACTGACGGCGCGGGTCGGCGCCGGCACCAAGATCGGCGCGCTGGCAAAGCTGTTGCACGGCGTCGGCCAGGCGCTGCCGAACATGGGCGACATCGACAAGCAGGCGTTCGGCGGGGCGCTCGGCACCGCCACGCACGGCTCGGGCATCAGACTTGGCGCGTACCACACCCAGCTCGAGGCGATGCAGATCGTCGACGGGCGTGGCGCGCTGAAAGAGTTCGACCGTGCCAAGAGCCCCGACATGATCGAAGCCATGGGCGCTTCGCTCGGCGCTTTCGGCGCCGTCACCGAAGTGACGATCCGCAACGTGGCGAGCTACCGGATGCGGCACCGCCGCTGGACGGCGCCGATCGCCGATGTGCTTGCGCAATTCGAAAGCACCATGACGGCGCATCGTTCGGCCGAGTTCTACTACGTGCCGTTTTCGGGCCAGGCGCTGCTGATTGCCAGCGACATCACCGAGGCGCCGGCGACGGTGCGTCCGCCGACGGAAGACGACGATGCGGTGACGACGCTGAGAAAACTGCGCGACTATCTCAGCTGGCTCCCTTGGCTGCGCCGCCGTCTCATCGGCTCGGCCTTCGCCAAGGTGCCGGCCGAGGATTATATCGAGGAGTGGCTGAAGGTCTTCACCTCCGAGCGCAACGTCAAGTTCAACGAGATGGAATACCACCTGCCGTTCGAGGAAGGGGCGGCCGCACTCAGCGAAATCATTGCGCTGCTCGAGACGCGGTTTCCAGAGGTCTATTTTCCGATGGAGGTGCGCGTCGTCGCGCCCGACAATGTCTGGCTCAGCCCCTTCTACAAGCGCCCAACCTGTTCCATCGCCATCCATCACGGCGTCGAGCGCGATCCGATGGCGTTCTTCAACGCCGCCGAGCCGATCTTCAGGAAGCGCGGCGGCCGCCCGCATTGGGGCAAGATGCACAGCCTGACATCAAGGGAATTGAGCGCGCTCTATCCGCGCTGGAACGATGCGATGGCGGTCCGCCGCGAGATGGACCCGGACAACCGCTTCGTGTCGCCCTATATTGCCAGGCTGCTCGGCGTCGCGGCATGAGCCTGACCGACACCTATTTCGCGGAAATGTCGGGCGCGCTCAGGGCAGCCGGGATCTTTCAGCCTTGCCTGGTGCTCGATCTCGACCGGCTCGATCACAACATCGCTGCGATCAAGGCGAAGTTCGCCACGGGCCTCGATCTGCGCCTCGTCGACAAGTCGCTGCCATGCCTGCCGCTGATCGACTATATCCGCGCGGCGTTTGCGACCGACAGGCTGATGACCTTTCATCTGCCGATCAGCGCCGAGATGCTGAAAGTGTTTCCCCAAGTCGATCTCCTGTTGGGCAAGCCGATGCCGGTTGCCGGCGCCAGGCACGCGCTGACGAAGGGCGTTCTCGCCGGGCTCGGCGAAGCTACGTCGCGCATCGTCTGGCTGATCGATACCGAGGAGCGGCTGGCCGCCTATGGCTCGCTTGCCGCCGAGCTCGACCGCGAGCTGCGCGTTTGCTTCGAGGTCGATGTCGGCCTTCATCGCGGCGGTATCAGCGATCCCGACTCACTGGCCCGGGCAGTTTCCGCGTTGGCGAATTACCCGCGGCTGAAATGCGAAGGCGTCATGGCCTACGAGGCGCATATCGGCCATATCCCCAAACTGCTGGGAGGACCGGCCAAGGCGCGCGTCAAGGCGATCAGCCTGTTTCGCCAGTATGTCGCTTGCCTTGCCGCCGACCAGCGCAAGATCCTCAATCTTGGCGGCAGCAGCACCGCATTGCTCTATGACAGCTGGGTCGGCGCCAATGAATTGTCCATCGGATCGGCTTTTATGCTGCCGACCGATTTCGATGTGCCGAGCCTCAGCCAATTGCGGCCTGCCGCATTCATCGCGACGCCGATCCTGAAAGTGGTCGATGTCCAGGCGCCGGGCCTCGACCAGCGCTCCTGGCTGCTGCAGAAGCTCGGGCTGTTGCCGCGGCGCGGCTGTTTTCTCTATGGCGGAAAATGGATGGCGAAGCCCGTCCATCCCGTGGGGATGAAGACCGACAAGACGTTCGGCTTTTCGACCAATCAGCAATTCATGGCGCTGCCCGACAACGTGAATGTCGGGCCTGACGACTACGCCTTCCTGCGTCCGACGCAGAGCGAATTCGTGCTACAGCAGTTCGGTTCGATCCAGGTCTATTCCGGCGGGAAATTCGTCGAGCAATGGGCCGCACTGCCGTTTTCGTAGAGCAATTCCAGGAAAAGTGTGAAGCGGTTTTCCCACAGGAATTGCGTCAAACAAAGAGATCGAAGTGGAGGAGGATAGGATGGTTGCCAAGGCAGTCAAAACCCAGCCCGTGCAGCCTGAATGGGCAGCCGAACTCGACCTCGCGCTCACCGATCTCGACGCCAGGAAGGACGACTGGGCGCAGACCTCGAATGGCGAGCGGATCGCCTTGCTGCGGCAGGTCAAGGATCACATCCGCGAGGTCGCCGAGGCGTGGGTCAAAACCGCGACGCGCAAGAAGGGCATCCCGACCGGCTCGCCGCTGGAAGGTGAGGAATGGCTGGCTGGCCCGGCGGCGCTGATGGATGGCTGCAACCAGTTCATCCACACGCTGAGCCTGATGGAGGGCAAGAAGTTCCTTGACAATCTGCCGGTTCGCACCTTGCCCAACGGACAGGTGGCTGTGACGGTGGTTCCGAATTCGCTCTGGGACAAGGTGCTGTTCACCGGGCTGAAGGCCGAGATCTGGATGCAGCCCGGCGTGACCAAGGCGAACCTCGCCGCAAACACCGCCTCGGCCTATGACGCGCCGCGCACCAGCCGCAAGGGCAAGATCGGCCTCGTGCTCGGCGCCGGCAACGTCGCCTCGATCGCGCCGCTCGACTGCCTGCACAAGCTGCTCGTCGAACATCAGGTCGTCCTGCTCAAGATGAACCCGGTCAATGATTACCTCGTTGATTTCCTGCGGCCGGCGCTGCGGCCGCTGATCGAATTCGGCGCGCTGCGCATCGTGCGCGGCGGCACCGATGTCGGTGCGTATCTGTGCAACCACGATCTCGTTGACGACATCCACATCACCGGTGCCGCCGCCTCGCATGACGCGATCGTCTGGGGTCCCGGCGAGGAGGGCCGCAAGAACAAGGCGGCGGGCACGCCGCGCAACAGCCGGCGTATCACCTCTGAGCTTGGCGGCGTGGCGCCGACCATCGTGGTGCCCGGCCCATGGTCGAATGCCGACATCGCCTACCATGCCGAACTGATCGCCACACAGAAGCTCAACAATTCCGGTTTCAACTGTATCGCCTGCCAAATGCTCGTGTTGCCCGAACGCTGGGACAAATCCGACGCGCTTCTGGCGGCCCTCGAAAAGGTGATGCAGAAAGCCCCGTCGCGCCCGGCCTATTATCCCGGCGCGACCGAGCGCCTCGCCGCCTTCGAGGCGCATGCCGACAGCGTACAGAAATTCGAGCGGCCCGGCGGGCCGGCCTGCGTGGTGGTGCCGTTCCGGCCGGGCACGGATACCTATCTCGAAAATGCCGAGGTGTTCGCGCCGGCGCTCAGCGTCATGCGGCTGCCGGCGGGCAATGCGGAATCCTATCTGCGCGCCGCTGTCGCCTACGCCAATGAAAAGCTGCACGGCACGCTTGCCGCCAACATCCTCATCCATCCCAGGACGATCGCCGAGATCGGCCGGCAGCGCTTCGAGGAAATCATTGCCGAACTGCGCTATGGCGGCATCGGCATCAATTCCTGGAGCGGCGTTCTGTTCGCGCTGCTGCGCCCGACCTGGGGTGCTTTCCCTGGCCACACGCTCGACGACGTGCAGAGCGGCATCGGCGTCGTCCACAACACCTATTTGTTCGACAGACCGGAACGCAGCGTGCTCGAAGCGCCGTTCCGCATCATGCCGAAGCCGGCCTGGTTCCTGACCCACAAAAGGGCACACATGGTCGGCCGCCTGATCACCGAGTTCAACTACCAGCCGAGCCTCCTGAAGCTGCCGCGCATCATCTGGAACGCGCTGCGCGGCTAGCAACGAGCATCCGATCTCGAAAACAAAAGCCGGCACAGGAGCTACGACAATGGCTGACGCGGACGCAATCATCGTTGGCGGCGGGCTGGCCGGCCTGGCCGCAGCCGCGGAACTCGGCGATGCCGGAAAGCGCGTGATCATCGTCGAGCAAGAGGGTGGCGGTTTTCTCGGCGGCCAGGCATTCTGGTCGCTCGGCGGCCTGTTTTTGGTCAACACGCCCGAGCAGCGCCGCCTGCGCATCAAGGACAGCCGCGACCTCGCCTGGCAGGATTGGCTGGGTTCTGCCCAGTTCGACCGGCCTGAGGACCATTGGCCAAGGAAAGTGGCGGAAGCCTATGTCGATTTCGCCGCCGGCGAGATGCGGCCGTGGCTCTACGCCATGGGCATGCGCTGGTGGCCGGTGGTCGGCTGGGCCGAGCGCGGCGGCGCGCTGGCCAATGGCCACGGCAATTCAGTGCCGCGCTTCCACCTGACATGGGGCACTGGGCCGGGCGTGGTCGCGCCGTTCGAAAGGCGCGTGCGCGAGCACGTCGCCAAAGGGCTGATCACTTTGAAATTCCGTCATCAGGTCAGCCGGCTGATCAAGACCAACGGCGCGGTCACCGGCGTCGCGGGCGAAATCCTGGAGGCATCCGATGTCGAGCGCGGCAAGCAGTCGAGCCGCACGGCCGTCGGCGATTTCGACCTTTCGGCCGGTGTCGTGATCGTCACCTCCGGCGGCATCGGCGGCAATCATGAGTTGGTTCGCAAGGTCTGGCCGGTCCGGCGGCTGGGGCCAGCGCCGAAGAGTATGGTTGCCGGCGTGCCGCACCATGTCGACGGCCGCATGGTGGCGATCACCCAGGACGCCGGCGGGGCCGTCATCAACGCCGACCGCATGTGGCACTATGTCGAGGGGATCAAGAACTGGAATCCGATCTGGCCGAACCACGGCATCCGCATCCTGTCGGCGCCGTCGCCGCTATGGTTCGATGCTCTGGGACAACGCATGGAGGCGCCGTTCTTCCCGAGCTTCGATTCGCTCGGCACCTTGAAGCGTATCCTGTCGACGGGACACGATTATTCCTGGTTCGTGCTGAGCAAGACGATCGCTTCGAAGGAGTTCGTGCTGTCGGGTTCGGAGCAAAACCTAGACTTTACGGCCAAGGATTGGCGGGCCGTGCTGAAGAACCGGCGCGGCGGCAAGGCGCCACCATCGGTGGCAGCGTTCCTGGAAAAGGGCGAGGACTTCGTCGTCCGCGACAACCTGGCCGACTTGGTCGCCGGCATGAACGCGCTGTCAGGCGACAATCTGCTCGACTACGACCGGCTCAAGGCGCAGATCGTGGCGCGCGATCGCGAGGTCGACCATGCCTATACCAAGGATGCGCAGGTCACAGCCGTCCGCGGCGCCCGCAACTACATTGGCGACAAGATCTTCCGGGTGACCAAGCCGCACAAGATACTCGATCCCAGGCACGGGCCGCTGATCGCGGTGCGCCTCAACATCCTGACGCGCAAAACGCTTGGCGGCCTGCACACCAATCTCAATTCGCAGGTTCTCGACGGCAATGGCGAACCCATTGCCGGGCTCTATGCGGCAGGCGAGGTGGCCGGCGGCGGTGGCGGCGGCTATCACGGCTACAATGCGCTGGAAGGGACATTTCTCGGCAGCTGCATCTTCTCCGGCAGGAACGCAGGCCGGCACGCCGCGGGCAGGTGACGCGGCTGGCGGGCCAAGAAAAGGTCGATGAGAACAGGACATCCGCCATGTTCCATGGATAGCGACTGCTTTCGATCGCTTGCCGCAACCCAGGCGGTCAGCCAGTTGCGGCTTGCCGGCGCCGACGGTTCCCATGCGCTGGTGCTCGGCGCTGCGGCACATCAGAGGCCTGCGTTACGCTGGCGCCACCGCGAAATTGAGCTCGAGGTCCTGAAGGCCTGGCCGCAAGGTCGGCCGGGCTACCACTCGGCGAAGGAGCCGTCCTTGTGACGCCAGACCGGGTTGCGCCAACGGTGGCCTTCCTTGGCCCTTTCCTTGACGTAGTCCTCGTCGATCTCGACGCCGAGGCCGGGACCATCGGGGATTGCGACATAGCCATCCTCGTAGCGAAAGACGTCCTTGTTGGCGGCATAATCGAGCAAATCGTTTGCGGCGTTGTAGTGGATGCCGAGGCTCTGTTCCTGGATGAAGCAGTTGTAGCTGACGGCATCGAGCTGCAGGCAGGCGGCAAGCGCGATCGGCCCGAGCGGGCAGTGGGGCGCCACCGCAATGTCATAGGCCTCGGCCATCGCCGCGATCTTGCGGCATTCGGTGATGCCCCCGGCATGCGACAGGTCCGGCTGGATGATGTCGACGGCGCCTTGTTCGAACACCGACTTGAAATCCCAGCGGCTGTAAAGCCGCTCGCCGAGCGCGATCGGCGTCGAGCCCAGGGCTGCGATCTCCTTCAGCGCCTCGCGATTTTCGCTGAGCACCGGCTCCTCGATGAACATCAGCCGGTAGGGTTCCAACTCCTTGACCAGCATGCGCGCCATCGGCCGGTGGACGCGGCCGTGGAAATCGACGGCGATGCCAATGTTGGACCCAACGGCCTCGCGCACCATGGCGACTCGTTCGACAGCCGCATCTATTCTGTCATGGCTGTCGACGATCTGCAGTTCCTCGGTGCCATTCATCTTCAGCGCCTGGAAACCGCGCGAAACGACCTCCCTGGCGCCAGCAGCCACTTCCGCCGGCCGGTCGCCGCCGATCCAGGAATAGACCTTGATGCTGTCGCGCAACTTGCCGCCGAGCAGTTCATGCACAGGCACGCCGAGCGCCTTGCCCTTGATGTCCCACAGCGCCTGGTCGATTCCGGCAATGGCGCTCATCAGGATCGGCCCGCCGCGGTAGAAGCCGCCGCGATGCATCACCGTCCAATGGTCCTCAATGAGGCGCGGGTCCTTGCCGATCAGATAATCGCCAAGTTCCTTGACCGCTGCCTCGACCGTCAGCGCACGGCCTTCGACGACAGGCTCGCCCCAGCCGGTGACGCCGGCATCGGTCTCGATCTTCAGGAACAGCCAGCGCGGCGGGACGATGTAGGTGGTGAGCGAGATGATTTTCATGCTGGTCTCAGTTGTTCTTGAGTTTCTTGGCGCTGACCAGGTCGCGCGCCGCAAGGTCGAGGATCCGGCCTGCCGCCGCACGCGCCGCCGCGGCATCGCGCATGCGCAGTGCCTCCACCACCTCGCGGTGCGCCGCCACTGCTTCCATGCGCCGGGCGAGCGAAATGGTCGCCGTTGCTTCAAGCGAGAATTTCAGCCCGGTGTCGATCAGATTGCCGATCTGGCGGAAGATCGGGTTGTGGCTCGCGGCATAGACGATCTGGTGGAAGGTGATGTCCGAGCGCGAGAAGGCGGCGAGATCCTCGCCGGCATTGGCCATGCCGCGCCAGGCGGCTTCGAGATCGGCGATCTCCTGCAGCGTCGCACGAGTCGCCGCCAGTTCAGCTACCAGAGGTTCGATGGCGCGGCGCGTTTCGAGGATGGCGTCGAACAATTTGTCGTCCAGCGCATGCGGCGCGTGCCAGGCCAGCACCTGCGGGTCGATGATGTTCCAGTTGTCCTGTTCACATACAACCGTGCCGATGCGCGGTCGCGACAGCACCAGCCCCTTGGCGGCCAGCACCTTCAGCGCCTCGCGGATGACGGTGCGGCTGACGCCATATTCGACGCCGAGTTCGTTTTCGGTCGGCAGGGACGAGCCGGCGGGATAGCGTCCGGAAAAGATGTCTGAGGCAAGCGCCTTGGTCACATCGGGCATGACGCGCGGGCGGCGGGTGTCGCCTGATGCCTTCTTCGAAGTTTCGGTCACCTCAGCCCTCCTCCAAGGCGGCGAAACCACTGATCTCACGTCCCCGGCCTTACCGGATGCGCATGATTTGCGCCAACGATCCCTGGTCAGAGCATGTAGCTCAATTATCATACCAGATCAATTGACGAGTATGATAAAAAGAATTAGAGACTCTGCATCCGGGCTGAGCGCCCGGCCATCGCTGGGAGGTAATCATGCGACTTCTGAAGACCGCGCTCGTCGCGGGCGCCCTTGCCGTGCTGTCCGTCACGACCATCGCTGCATATGCTCAGGACACCAAGATAGGTTTTATCGTCAAACAGCCCGAGGAGCCGTGGTTCCAGGACGAATGGAAGTTCGCCGACCAGGCCGCCAAGGAGAAGGGTTTTACCCTGGTCAAGATCGGCGCCGAGGACGGTGAGAAGCTGATGTCGGCGATCGACAATCTCGGCGCGCAGGGCGCGCAAGGCTTCATCGTCTGCACGCCTGATGTGAAGCTCGGCCCCGGCATCGTCGCCAAGGCCGCCGCCAACAATCTCAAGCTGATGACGGTTGATGACCGTCTGGTCGGCGCAGACGGGAAGGCGCTGGAAGACGTGCCGCATATGGGCATTTCGGCGACCAAGATCGGCGAGGCCGTCGGCCAGGCGATCGTCGACGAAATGAAGGCGCGCGGCTGGAAGGCCGACGAGGTCGGCGCCATCCGCGTCTCCTATGATCAGTTGCCGACCGCCGTCGACCGGGTCGAAGGCGCCATTTCGGTGCTGAAGGCCAACGGCTTCAAGGCCGAAAACATCTTTGACGCGCCGCAGGCCAAGACCGATACCGAGGCTGCGCTCAATGCGGCGACGGTGGTACTCAACGCCCATGCCGACATCAAGAAGTGGGTCTCCTTCGGCCTCAACGACGAAGCCGTTCTCGGCGCCGTGCGCGCTTCCGAAAGCGTCGGCATCCCGGCCGAAAACGTGATCGGCGTCGGCATTGGCGGCGCGGATTCGGCGATCAACGAGTTCAAGAAGCCGACCGCCACCGGCTTCGTCGGCACGGTGATCATCTCGCCGAAGCGTCACGGCTACGAGACTGCGCTCAACATGTATGACTGGGTCGCCAACAACAAGGAACCCGAGAAGCTCATCCTGACCGCCGGTGCGCTGGCCAAGCGCGACGACTACCAGACGGTCCGCAAGGGTCTCGGCATCGAATAATCCTCCCTGTACAAACAGGCGGCGGCTCACAGTCGCCGCCTGTTTGGCATGGCAAAAGGATAGGCGCCCCATGTCCTTTCTCGACTTCTCGGAAATCACCAAGACCTATCCGGGCGTCAAGGCGCTGTCGGACGTCTCGTTCGGCGTCGACAAGGGCGCCGTGCACGGCCTGATGGGCGAGAACGGCGCCGGCAAATCCACGCTGATCAAGATCCTGTCCGGCGACCAGCATGCCGATGACGGCGAGATCCTCATCGACGGCAAGATGCAAGCCTATGCAACGACGCGAGATGCCTTCGACAATGGCGTCATCGTCATCCACCAGGAACTGCAGCTGGTTCCTGAGCTCACTGTTGCCGAAAACCTCAGCCTCGGCCGCTTCCCCGCCAACGCCGGCATCATCGCCCGTGCCAGGATGCTGGACGATGTTGGCGCCAAGCTGAAATCAGCCGGCATCGACATCGATATCAGCCGCAAGGTCAAGACGCTGTCGATCGGCGAGCGCCAGATGGTCGAGATCGCCAAGGCGATCATGCTCGACGCGCGCGTCATCGCTCTGGACGAGCCGACCTCGTCATTGTCGTCGCGCGAAAGCGAAATCCTGTTTGCCCTGATCGACCGCCTGCGCGGCGAGGGCAAGGTCATCATCTATGTCTCGCACCGGCTGGACGAAGTGTTCCGCCTCTGCGGCAGCCTGACCGTGCTGCGCGACGGCAAGCTCGCGGCGCACCATGCGTCGCTGAGCAACGTCACACGCGACCAGGTCGTCGCCGAAATGGTCGGCCGCGAAATCTCCGATATCTGGGGGTTTCGCCCACGCCCGGCCGGCGATGTCCGGCTGAAGGTCGACGCTGTTTGCGGAGTAAAACTGACGACGCCCGCCAGCTTCGAGGCGAGGGCGGGCGAGATCGTCGGCTTCTTCGGCCTGATCGGCGCGGGGCGCTCGGAACTGATGCGGCTGGTGTTCGGCGCCGACCCGCGCTCAGGTGGCACCATTACCGTTGATGGCAAGGTCGTGCATGCCACCGATCCGCATGACGCGATCCGCGCCGGGATCGTTTTGTGCTCGGAAGACCGCAAGCATGACGGCATCATCCAGGGCCGCTCGATCGAGGAGAACATCAACATCTCGTCGCGGCGTCATCACACACGCTTCGGAATCTTGAACCGCGCTAGCGAGATCGCCACCGCCGAGACCTTCATCAAGAAGCTCAAGGTGCGCACGCCGTCGCGCAAGCAGGACATCATCAACCTCTCCGGTGGCAACCAGCAGAAGGTCATTCTCGGCCGCTGGCTGTCGGAGCAGGGCGTGCGCGTGCTTATCGTCGACGAGCCGACACGCGGTATCGATGTCGGCGCCAAAGCGGAAATCTACGAACTGCTCTACCAGCTTGCCGAAGACGGCATGGCGATCGTCGTCGTCTCGTCCGAACTGCCGGAAGTGATGGGCATTTGCGACCGCATCCTGGTGATGTGCGGCGGGCGCATCAGCGCTGAACTCGCGCGCGACCAGTTCGCCGAAAAAGCGATCCTGGCCGCCGCTCTTCCCGATCAGAAAACCCCCGACGCGATCGCATCCTGAGGATCTTTGCCATGACCGATCAGTTGAAGAAGATCCTGCTCGGCGAACAGGGCCTCGTCGTGATCTTCATCGTCGCCTTCGCGCTGGTGTCGCTGCTGGTGCCGAATTTTCTGACCGACCGCAACATGCTCGGCCTGCTGCAATCGGTGGTCACCGTCGGCATCGTCGCCTGCACGATGATGTTCTGCCTCGCCGCGCGCGACTTCGACCTCTCGGTCGGTTCGATCGTTGCTTTCGCCGGCATGGTCGCGGTGATGGCGTCGAACTATACCGGATCGATCATCCTCGGGCTTCTTGCGGCAATCGCCTGCGGCGCCTTCGTCGGCTTCATCAACGGCGTCGTCATCGCCAAGTTCCGCATCAACGCACTGATCACGACGCTTGCCACCATGCAGATCGTGCGCGGCCTTGCGCTGATCGCATCGGACGGCCGCGCCGTAGGCATCAACAGCCCGGATTTCTACCAACTGGCGCTGTCGAAGCTGTTCGGCATTCCGACGCCGGTCTGGGTCCTGGCCGTGCTGTTTTGCATCTTCGGTTTTGTCCTCAATCGTACCGTCTTCGGCAAGAACACGCTGGCCATCGGCGGCAACCCGGAGGCTTCGCGCCTGGCCGGCGTCAATGTCGACTGGACGCGCATCTGGATCTTTGCGCTGCAAGGCGTGGTTTGCGGCATCGCCGGCATCCTTTTGGCCTCGCGCATCACGTCGGGCCAGCCCAATGCGGCGGTGGGGCTTGAACTCTCGGTCATCTCGGCCTGCGTGCTCGGCGGCGTCTCGCTTGCCGGCGGCCGCGCCACCATGTCGGGCGTCATCGTCGGCGTGCTGATCATGGGCATCGCCGAAAACGCCATGAACCTGCTCAACATCGCAGCCTTCTACCAATACATTGTGCGCGGCGTGATCCTGCTGCTTGCCGTTTTGCTCGACAATCTGCGTTCGTCGGCACTGGGCCGGCGCTGACCATCTTGCAGTGGAGTGACAGCCATGGCTGAGCGCCTGTCCGGCAAACGCATCTTCCTCACCGGCGCCGCGCAAGGCATCGGGCTTGCCATCGCCGAGGCCTGCCTGGCCGAAGGGGCAAAGCTGTTCCTGGTTGATCGCGACGGCGCGCTGCTGGACAAAACGGTCGCCGGCCTAGCAGCGCCGCAGGGCCATGTCGGGCATGTCTCAGCCGACATCAGCGGCGGGGCCGCGATTGCCGCTGCGGTCAGTCAAGCGACCGACGCGATCGGGCCGATCAACGCGCTGATCAACAATGCCGGGATGAATGTGTTCTCGACGCCGCTCGAGGCGACCGAGGAGGAGTGGAACCGCAATTTCGACGTCAACGTCAAGGGCGCCTGGAACTGCGCCAAGGCGGTGCTGCCGGCAATGATCGCAAATGGCGGTGGCGCGATCCTCAACATCGCCTCGACGCACAGCTTCACCATCATCCCTCATACCTTCCCCTATCCCGTGGCCAAGCACGCGCTGCTTGGGCTGACCAAATCGCTGGCGCTGGAATATGCCGGGCAGGGCGTGCGCGTGAACGCGCTGGCGCCCGGTTATGTCGAGACGCAGAAGGCGACCGACTATTGGAACAGTTTTGCCGATCCGGTTGCGGCGCGCGCCAGGACGCTGGCGCTGCATCCCGGCGGCCGCATCGCCTCGGCGCGCGAGATCGCGCTGGCCGCTGTGTTCATGATTTCTGAGGAGTGCCCGTTCATGAACGCGGCGACCCTCGTCGTCGATGGCGGGCTCAGCCAGCTACAGCATCCCGCCTGAACGCTGGAGAGGCTCTATTTCTACGGCGTCGACCGCCGGCTTAATGGCGCAAGCCGTCGCGATCAGAAACGCTCGCGATAGGCGCGCGGGTTGGTGCCCAGCACGCGCAGAAAGCCGCGCCGCATGGTTTCTTCCGAGCCGAAACCGCAGCGTCGTGCCGTCTGGTTGACGGGCTGGCCACGCTCCAGCATCCGCCGCGCCGCCTCAATCCGGATCTCCTCGATCGCGCGGGCGGGAGTTCGGCCTGTGGCCTCGTGATAGCGCCGCGAGAAGCTGCGCGGGCTCATATTGGCGTGGTCGGCCAACCGCGCCAGCGACAGGTCGCCGGCGAGATTTTCGAGGATCCAGCCATGCAGCCGGTCGAAGCGCCCGTCGCCTTGCTGCAGCTTGAGGGTCTGGCTGAATTGCGCCTGGCCACCGGGACGTTTCAGGAAAACCACCAACTCGCGCGCCACGCCGAGCGCCGTGTGCCGGCCAAGGTCGGCCTCGACGAGCGAGAGGGCGAGATCGATCCCCGACGTTACGCCGGCGGATGTCCAGACATTGCCGTCGCGGATGAAGATCGGATCGGGTTCGAGCCGGACCGCGGGAAAGCGCCGGGCGAACTCCGCGCAGCGTCCCCAATGGGTCACCGCGCGGCGGCCGTCGAGCAGGCCAGCCGTCGCCAGCAGCATGGCGCCGCTGCAGACGGAAGCGGTTCGGGTGGCATCGCGCGAGCGACCGGCGATCCACTGGACCAGCACGGGATCGTCGCAGGCCGCGTTGACGCCCCATCCGCCGGGGACAAGCAGCGTGTCGATCTTACCTCCGTGGGTTGGCAGCGCCGTGGCCTCCAGCACCAGACCGGCCGAGGTCCTTATCCGGGGCGAGGCGGCGACGACCACGACCTCGTAGGGGGCCGGCGCGCCCGCCTGCCTCTTGAAGTCGTTGGCGCTGGCAAAGACCTGGAGCGGTCCGCTGACGTCGAGGAGCTGGATGTCGGGATAGGCAAGCACTTCGATACGGCGCATCGGGTTTGGCCTGAAACGAGGGGTGAATGGCAATCGTGCCAAACCATGATGCCGTAGATTGCCTGAAGTCAACCCAAGGAGATTTCCATGCCCCTGCGTTTCGGCATCCTCGTATTCCCTGACGTCCAGCAGCTCGATCTCACCGGCCCATACGAAGTCTTGGCATCGGCCAAGGATGCCGAGGTGGAACTGATCTGGAAGGATCGCAACCCGGTGACGTCATCGACGCGCCTCTCGCTGACGCCAACCGCGACCTTCGACGATTGCCGGCCTCTCGACGTGCTGTGCATTCCGGGCGGGGGCGGGGTCAACGCGTTGCTGGAAGACCAGACAGTCCTCGATTTCGTGTGGGAGCGCGCGGGGCAGGTGCGCTACATCACCTCCGTTTGCAGCGGTGCCCTGGTGCTTGGGGCGGCCGGGCTGCTTAGGGGCAAACGGGCGACAACGCACTGGTATGCGCATGATTTCCTGGAAGAGTTCGGAGCGATCCCCGTCGATGAGCGGATTGTCGAGGACGGCAGGCTCATCACCGCCGGCGGCGTCACTTCCGGGATCGACTTCGGCCTGGCGCTGGTTGCGAGGCTGCTTGGACAGGAGGAGGCCGAGATCGTGCAGCTCTCGCTCGAATACGCCCCGGCTCCTCCCTTTCGGTCCGGCACGCCCGCCGAGGCGTCGCCTGCGGTGCTGGCGCAGGCAAAAAAGCGCCTCTCTGGTTCGAGGCGGGTTCGCGAGGCAATCTTCGCTCGCTGGCGCGAGGCTCGCGCCGCCGCTGCGCCGGCGCGCATCCCCGGCTGAAGCAGCAAGGCCGAAGGTGCATCCCCTGGCCCTTCGGCCTCGCTGCGTTTCCACTGTTGACAGGTCCCTTCGTCTGTGCAGAAATTGGTTGGACCATTGAACCACTTCGTTAATAGCGCCGGTGACCGAATTCAGCCTTCCGCCGATCCAGACGACGGCCCGCGACGACGCGGTGCTGAAGGCGTTGGCCGGCTTCGTCATGCGCGAGAAGCTGGAACCCGGTGAGAGGCTGCCGACCGAACGCATCCTCGCCGAGCGGCTCAAGGTAAGCCGCAACACGGTGCGCGAGGCGCTGACGCGCTGGGAAGGGCTTGGCCTGGTCGAGCGCCGGCAGGGCTCGGGCACGTATCTCAAGGCCGCCGTCTCGCTCGACATGCTGCACATGCCGCTGACGCTTGCCGGCGGCAATGATTTCACCGGCCTGATGCGCACGCTGGAAATCCGCCGCGCGCTGGAAGCGGAAGCCGCCGCCCTTTGCGCCATTCGTGCCGACAAGGACGACCTCGCCGAGATCGAGCGCAAGCTCGACATCATGGAGGAAGAGTTTCTCAGCCGCGCCGGCATGTCGTCGGAAGAGGACTGGGAATTCCATCAGGCGATCTACCGCGCCTGCGGCAATCCGCTGTTCGAGCAGATTATCGCCGCCATGCACGAACTGTTCCACCGCTTCTGGGAACATCCGCTCGGCGTGCGCGATTTCGGCCACGCAAGCTTTCCCTACCACCGCACCATGTTCGACTGCATCGCCGCGCACGATCCGGAAGGCGCCCGGGCCGAAGCGCTGAAGCTGATCGCCACGGTCGAGGACGATTTGAAGCGCGGCGCCGCCAACCTCAAACTTTCGGTCCGCACATGAACGAGCACAGCTTCGACCCAGGCATTTCCGGCAGCGACTATCTCGCCGAGGCGACGACGCTTCTGGCGCATGACGACCCGTTCCCCGGCAATGCGGTGGTGCCGCCGATCTACCAGACCTCGCTGTTCACCTTCGCCAGCTATGCCGACATGGCCGATACCTTTGCCGGGCGCAGGAAGCAGCCGATCTATTCGCGCGGCGACAACCCGACAGTGATGGAATTCGAGTCACGCGTCGCAGCGCTTGAAGGTGCTGAAGCCGCACGTGGTTTTTCGAGCGGCATGGCTGCAATCAGCGCGACGTTGCTGGCTTTCGTCGGCGCAGGCGAACGCATCCTTGCGGTACGCAACTGCTATGGCGACGCCTACCGACTGTTCGAGCGGTTGTTCCCGCGCCTGCATATCAAGGTCGACTATGTCGACGGCTCCGATCCGGATGCGGTGGCCGCGGCACTTCCCGGTGCGAAACTGCTCTATCTGGAAAGCCCGACCTCGATGATGTTCGAGCTGCAGGATCTCGAGCATCTGACGCGGCTGGCGAAAGAGCAGGGCATCGTCACCACCATCGACAATTCCTGGGCCACGCCGGTGTTCCAGAAGCCGATCCTGCACGGCGTCGATCTGGTGCTGCATTCCGCCTCGAAATATCTCGGCGGTCACAGCGACACCGTCGCCGGCGTGGTGGCTGGCTCGGCCGCTCACATCAAGCATATCAACGACCAGACCTATTCGCAGCTCGGCGCAAAGCTGTCGCCCTTCGAGGGCTGGCTGCTGTTGCGCGGCCTGCGCACGCTGCCGCTGAGACTGCCGCATCACATGAAGAGCGGGCTCATCATCGCCGAGCGCTTGAAGGCGCATGACAAGGTCGAGCGGGTCAATCATCCCGCCTATTCCAACCATCCCGGCAAGAAGACGCTTGCCGGCTATGCCGGGCTGTTCTCCTTCGAGGTGACGGAGGATGTCGACATTCCCGCTTTCGTCGATGCGCTGAAATTTTTCCGCATCGGCGTCAGCTGGGGCGGTCATGAAAGCCTGGTCGTGCCGGCAAAGGCCTCGCTCGAGCAGACACCGGGTCTCAATTCGATGGCGCGCTTCGGCGTCAGCCCCCGAACCATCCGCTTCAATGTCGGATTGGAAAGCGTCGAAGACCTCTGGGCCGACATCGGCCAGGCCTTCGACAAAGCAAAAAAATGACTGGGTTCAAAATGGGAGTTCTGAACATGAAACGACTGAGCATCATGCTTGCCACCGCTGCCGGCCTGGCGATGTCCGCCAGCGGCGCGCTGGCCGATACCACCCTCAAGCTGGTCGAGGTCATCACCAGCCCGCAGCGCACCGAATTCCTGAAGAAGCAGATCGCCGAGTTCGAGGCCGCCAATGCCGGCGTCAAGGTCGAGGTGGTCTCGCTGCCCTGGGGGCAGGCCTTCGAGAAATTCCTCACCATGGTGCAGGCCGGCGATACGCCCGACATCGTCGAGATGCCGGAGCGCTGGATGGGCCTGTACGCCACCAACGGCCAGCTCGAGGATCTCGGCCCTTACATGGCCAAATGGGACGACGCCAAGACGCTGGGCGACCGCGCCAAGCAATTCGGCTCGACCGTCAACAACACCCAGTTCATGATCCCGTACGGCTACTATGTGAATGCGCTGTTCTGGAACAAGAAGCTGTTCAAGGAGGCCGGTCTCGACGGCCCGCCGGCGACGCTCGACGACTTCATCGCCGACTCCAAGAAGATCTCCGCCATTCCGGGCAAGTACGGCTACTGCCTGCGCGGTGGCCCGGGCGCCTTCAACGGCATGCACATGTTCATGAACATCGCCGCTGGCAAGGGCGGCTACTTCAACGAGGACGGCACCTCGACCATCAACGAGGAGGGCTCGGTCAAGGGCCTGCAGATGCTGGCCGACATGTACAAGGACGGGCTGGCGCCCAAGGATGCGGTGAGCTGGGGCTTTAACGAGACTGTCACCGGCTTCTATTCCGGCACCTGCGCCATGCTCAACCAGGATCCGGATGCGCTGATCGGCATTGCCGACAAGATGAGTGCCGACGATTTTGCCGTGGCGCCGCTGCCTGTGGGGCCAAGCGGCAAATCCTATCCGACGCTGGGCTATGCCGGCTGGGCGATGTTCGCCAATTCGCAGCACAAGGACGATGCCTGGAAGCTGATGGCGACGCTGTTGTCGCCCAAGGACAATCTCGAATGGGCCAAGGAAGTCGGCGTCGTGCCGATCCACAATGGCGCCGACCAGGATGCCCACTTCAAGACCGAGCAGTTCAAAGGCTGGTTCACCGAACTCAGCGACACTTCCAAATATGAAATGGTGACGCCGCCGACACATCTGGAGAACCTCGGCAATTTCGTCGACCAGGTGGCGATCAAGAATTTCCAGGAAGTGCTGCTCGGCCAGAAGTCGGCCAAGGACGTTGCCGATCAATGGGCCGCGTTCCTGACCAAGGAACAGCAGGACTGGCTGGCCAAGAACAAGAAGTAGTTCTTCCACCTTCTCCCCGTTTACGGGGAGAAGGTGGCCCGAATGCATGTCGCCAAAAAGTGCGTAGCGGTTTTGGGACAACGACATGCACAGACAGGCCCGGATGAGAGGCAGCGCGAGCACCCCAAGGCTGGCGCCGCCCCTCATCTGCCTGCCCGTCCTCCGCAGCAGCTGTGCTGCAGCTACGGAGGGTGGACCGGCATCTGTTCCCCAATGAACGGCGACGCTTGTTGCCAATCCGCTCCTCCAGGAGACGATCCAGAAGCCAATGACCTACGCCGTACCCGAAATACGATCCGCCGGCCGGCCGCGAAAGAAGCGGCTGACGCATGCGGCCATCGAGCCCTGGCTTTATCTTTCGCCGGCGATCGTTCTGCTGGTCGTGGTGCTGTTGGTGCCGCTGATCATCGGCATCAGCTATTCGTTCCGGAAGTTCTCCGCCTTCAAATCCGAATATGTCGGTCTAGGCCAGTATCAGGCGATGCTGACCGACCAGGTGCTGGGGCAGGCGCTGGTCAACACGCTGTGGTGGACCGTCGCCAGCCTGTTCTTCCAGTTCTTCCTCGGCCTGGGTCTGGCGTTGCTGCTCGACAAACCGTTTGTCGGGCGCAAGTTCGTGCAGGCGGTGGTGTTCCTGCCCTGGGCGGTGCCATCTTTCCTGTCGGGCCTGACCTGGGCGTGGCTGTTCAATCCGATCATCGGACCACTGCCGCATTGGCTCTTCACGCTCGGGCTGAAGGCCGAGCCTACCAATGTGCTGTCCGATCCGGCGACCGCCATGTGGGGGCCGATCATCGCCAACATCTGGTTCGGCATTCCGTTCTTCGCCATCACGCTGCTGGCGGCGCTGAAGTCGATCCCGTCGGAACTGCATGAGGCGGCCGCAATCGACGGCGCTTCGCCTTGGCAGCGCTTCACCAAGGTGACGCTGCCGTTCCTGGCGCCGACCATCGTCATCACCGTCATGCTGCGTACGATCTGGATCGCGACCTTCGCCGATCTGATCTTCGTCATGACCGAGGGCGGGCCGGCCGGCTCGACCAGCACGGTGCCGGTCTACATCTATGTCAGCGCCTTCAAGTCGCTGGACAAGGGCTATGCCTCCGCGGTGGCGGTGCTGCTACTGGTACTGCTCATCGCCTATGCGATCGCGCTGATCGCCATCCGCCGCTTGCTGGTGAGGCACGTCTGATGATTGCCGGACGCTCCACCTCCTCGCGCATCTTCAGCGGCGTCGGCCTCTACGCGGCGATTGCCGCCTATATGATCTTCGCCCTGTTCCCGATCTTCTGGACGCTGAAGATTTCGGTGACGCCGGAGCGGCTGCTCTATTCCGAGGGCATCACGCTGTGGCCGTCGCAGACGACCTTCCGCAACTTCATCACTGTCCTGGAAGCCTCTGACTTCCCCCGCTATTTCCTCAACAGCGTCATCGTCTCGGTGTCGACCGCGGCGCTCGTCACGGTCATCGCCACCCTCGCCGGCTACGCCATGTCGCGCTTCACCTTTCGCGGCAAGGCGACACTGGCGATCATGCTTTTGCTCACGCAAACCTTTCCGCTGGTGATGGTCATTCCGCCGATCTACCGCGTCATGGGCGAGCTTGGCCTGACCAACAGCCTGGTCGGTCTGATCATCATCTACACGGCCTTCAACACCGCCTTCGCCACCTTCCTGATGCAGTCCTTCTTCGACGGCATTCCGAAGGATCTGGAGGAAGCGGCGATGATCGACGGCTGCACGCGGGCGCAGGCGATGCGCAAGGTGATCGTGCCGCTGACCTTGCCCGGCATGGGCGCCACGCTCGGCTTCGTCTTCACCGCCGCCTGGAGCGAATTGCTGTTCGCGCTGATGCTCATTTCCAGCGACGACCAGAAGACGTTTGCCGTCGGCCTGCTCACCTATATCGGCAAGTTCGCCGTCGACTGGGGGCAGATGATGGCGGCGTCGATCCTGGCGCTGATCCCGGTCTGCATCTTCTTCGCCTTCCTGCAACGCTATCTCGTCACCGGCCTCACCGCCGGCGCGGTCAAAGGATAATCGATGGCTTCCGTCACGCTGCAAAACGTCGAGAAGGACTACGGTTCGCTGCGCATCCTGCACGGCGTCGACCTCGAGATCGCCGATGGCGAGTTCGTCGTGCTGGTCGGCCAGTCCGGCTGTGGCAAGTCGACCCTTTTGCGCATGATTGCCGGGCTGGAGGAGGTGTCGGGCGGCGAGATCCATATCGGCGATCGGCTGGTCAACGATGTCGCGCCGAAGGACCGCGATATTGCCATGGTGTTCCAGTCCTACGCGCTCTATCCGCACATGGATGTGTCGTCGAATATGGGCTTCAGCCTGCTGTTGAAGAAGGCGGAGAAGACGAGGATCGACGGCAGGGTAGGGGCGGCAGCAAAGCGGCTCGGCCTCGACAATTTTCTCGGCCGTCTGCCCAGGCAACTGTCCGGCGGCCAACGCCAGCGCGTCGCCATGGGCCGGGCCATCGTGCGTGATCCCAAAGTGTTCCTGTTCGACGAACCGCTCAGCAATCTCGACGCCAAATTGCGCGTGCATATGCGCGCCGAGATCAAGGCGCTGCACCAGCAGCTCAAGACCACATCGGTCTATGTCACCCACGACCAGATCGAAGCCATGACTATGGCCGACCGCATCGTCGTCATGCATGACGGTTACGTCCAGCAGGTCGGCCATCCGCTCGAACTCTACGATCGGCCGATCAACACCTTCGTCGCCGGCTTCATCGGCTCGCCCGGCATGAACTTTTTTCCGGCGACAGTGGCCAAGGGCGGCAAGGTGGACGCGGTGCTGGCCGACGGCCAGAAGCTGAGATTGCCTGATGGCTTGCCATTGAAGGATGGCGATGTGCTCACCGTCGGGCTACGGCCGGAGCACATCCAGCTTGCCGACGATGGTCCGCTCAGGGCAGAGGTCGAGGTGGTCGAGCCGCTCGGCCTGTCGACGCAGTTCTATGTCCGGCTCGCCAACCAGCTGGTTTGTGTCTTCGTCATGGGACGCAGCACTATCCGGCCTGGCGATAAGGTGCGGCTGTCTGCCGATCCGGCGGCGCTGCATCTGTTCGATCCCGCAAGCGGCAACCGCATCGGGTAATCCTATCGAAGGCTGCCCAGGCTGGCATACATGCCGGTGGTGCGGAACTGCGTCGGGTTGATGCCGTAGAGCCGGCGGAAGACTTTCGAGAAATAGTTGGCGTCCTCGAAGCCGCACAGGATGGCGACCTCCTTGACCGGCAGGAAATCGGCTTTGGTTAGCAGCTTCGCCGCCCGCTGCAGCCGCTGCTGCAGCACGAACTCGGCCGGCGGAACGCCTTCGCTCTCGGCGAAGCAGCGCGAGAAATGGGCGCGGCTGAGGCCGCTGATCTGGACGAGCTCGGCCACGGGCAAGGGCTTGTCGAGATTGGCGTTGATATGATCGATGACCGGCTGCATGACGCTCTGTTTCTCAGTGAAGGCGTGCGAGCCGAAGACATCGTCGTAAAGCGCCATCGCCGCCTCATAGGCGATTGCCGAAGCAGCGCCCGGCGAAGCGCCGGCCTTGATCAGGCGCAGGCTGCAATCGGCGAGATGATCGATCGTCTCCGGCTGCAGCCGAAACACCGGGCCGGAGACGCTGAGTATGGATTTGTGGACGCGCAGCGCCTCCTCGCCATTCATCGAGATCCAGAAATATTCCCAGCGGTCGCCCTTCTCCAGCCAGTAGCGATGGTTGTGTGGCACCAGCACCAGCAGCGTGTCGTTGGCCTGCAGGCGGTAGTTGCGGTTCTCGTAGCGCAGCTGGCCGGTGCCGCTGATCGTGTGCTGCAGCACGGTGAACGGTGTCTGGCCGCGCTTGCGCCCATCCCAGTCATAGGTCACGCCCTCGCGTACTTCATAGCCGGTGCTGGTTGGCATGGCATGCAGGCGCTGGCGGCCGCGCGGCAGCGAGATGGTTCGCATCAACTGTCCGTTGGCGATCAGATCATGCAGCACAAAATTACCCTCGAAAGCATAATCGTTCTCTGGCCGCGCCTTGGAATAACGGCATAATCCAAATCCTGAGAACGCGAAAGACCCGCGGTCGAGGAGCGGGCGGGGAGGAGAACGAGCCGGAATTCCGGCTCGAATGGCATGCGCGCCGAGGCGAGCCGCCATTCCCTTTCCTGTTGCTCCTTACCCGGCATTCGAATGCATCGAGGTGAGGTAATGAGTTTCAAAATCGCTATTATCGGCGCCGGCAGCGTCGGCTTCACCAAGAAGCTGTTCACCGATATTTTGTGCGTCCCGGAATTCAGCGACATCGAATTCGCGCTGACCGATCTCAGCGAACACAATCTGCAAATGATCAAGGCGATCCTCGACCGCATCGTCGAGGCCAACAAGCTGCCGACCAGGGTGACGGCGACGACCGACCGCCGCAAGGCGCTGGAAGGCGCGCGCTACGTCATCAGCTGCGTGCGGGTCGGCGGGCTCGAAGCCTATGCCGACGATATCCGCATTCCCTTGAAATACGGCATCGACCAGTGCGTCGGTGACACGATTTGCGCCGGGGGCATCCTCTACGGCCAGCGCAACATCCCGGTCATCCTCGACTTCTGCAAGGATATATTGGAGGTCGCCGAGCCAGGCGCCAAATTCCTCAACTATGCCAACCCGATGGCGATGAACACCTGGGCGGCGATCGAATATGGCAAGGTCGATACGGTCGGCCTCTGCCACGGTGTCCAGCACGGCGCCGAACAGATCGCCGAAGTGCTCGGCGCCAAGTCGCACAGCGAACTCGATTATGTCTGCTCCGGTATCAACCACCAGACCTGGTTCATCGATTTGCGGCTCAACGGCCGCAAGATCGGCAAGGACGAACTGGTGGCTGCCTTCGAGGCGCATCCGGTCTATTCGCAGCAGGAAAAGCTGCGCATCGACGTGCTGAAGCGCTTCGGCGTCTACTCCACCGAAAGCAACGGTCATCTCTCCGAATATCTGCCCTGGTATCGCAAGCGGCCGGACGAAATCACCCGCTGGATCGACATGTCCGATTGGATCCATGGCGAGACCGGCGGCTATCTTCGCTACTCAACGGAAACCCGCAACTGGTTCGAGACGGAATATCCGCAATTCCTCGAAGCGGCGTCGAAGCCGCTCGACGTATCGAAGCGCTCGAACGAACATGCCAGCCATATTCTCGAAGCGCTGGAGACGAACCGCGTCTATCGCGGCCACTTCAACGTCAAGAACACCGGCATCATCACCAATCTGCCGCAGGACGCGATCATCGAATCGCCCGGCTTCGTCGATCGCTTCGGCATCAACATGGCGTCAGGCATCACGCTGCCGGAAGCCTGCGCGGCCACCTGCATGGCTTCGATCAACGTCCAGCGCATGTCGGTGCATGCGGCTGTTACGGGCGACATTGACCTGCTCAAGCTCGCGGTGCTGCACGATCCGCTGGTGGGTGCGGTGTCGACGCCGGAAGAGGTCTGGCAGATGGTCGACGAGATGGTCGTCGCCCAGGCGCGTTGGCTGCCGCAATACGCCGATGCCGTGCCGGCCGCCATGGAGCGGCTTTCGAAATCGATGGTGAAAACCCGCGACTGGGCGGGTGCGGCGCGGCGCAAAGTGCGCTCGATCGAGGAACTGCGCGCCGAAAAAACGGCCCTGAAACAGGCCGGCTGAGAATGCTGGCAGGCGGACAGCGGGAGGCCGGTTCGCCAATCAGCCATCATGAATAGATGCGGGCAGCAGCAGACGTCGAAACATCTGGGAGGAACACAATGAGGAACTTTCGTGGAATTGGCATTCTCGCCGGTCGAAGAATTGGAATTCTCGCCGGGCGAAGAATGGGGATTCTCGCCGGGCGAAGAATTGGCATTCTCGCCGGGCTGGCGCTGAGCGTCTCGGCATCGGCGCTTGGCAGTGCATACGCGTCCGAGCCGACCACGCCGCCGGCGCCGGCGGCGTTTCCCGCCGAGGGCAAGATCAAATACGTCGCCCGCGATTCCATCCTGGAGTTCAAGGCGCTGCCCGAATATCACGAGCCCGACTGGGTCACCGAGAAATACGTCAAGACGGGCAAGCTGCCGCCGGTCAAGGATCGCCTGCCGAAGGAGCCGCTGATGTTCAAGACCGGCAACATGCCGGACGGCATCGGCGTTTATGGCGACACCATGCGCCACGTCATTGGCGGCCGGCCGGAAGGCTGGAATTATGGCGCCGGCCAGACGCAAGGATGGGGCGGCATCGACATCGGCCTTTCGGAATGCCTGACGCGCACCGCGCCTTTGTTCCAGGTCGAGGCCAAGGACACCGAGCCGCTGCCCAACCTCGCCAGGAGCTGGGACTGGTCGAAGGATGGCCACACGCTGACGATGCACCTGGTCGAAGGCGCCAAATGGTCGGACGGCGTTGCCTTCAATGCCGACGATGTCATGTTCTACTGGGACGACGAGGTCGTCGATCCCAATGTCTCGCCGTTGAACGGCGCCACAGCGGAAACCTTCGGTGTCGGCACGACGCTGAAGAAGGTCGACGACTACACCGTCGAGTGGACCTTCAAGGACGCTTTCCCCAAACAGTATCTCTACGCCATGGCCTACGGCACCTTCTGCCCCGGCCCGGCGCATATCCTGAAGCCGCAGCATCCGAAGTACTCGAAGAATACCTACGAGCAGTTCAAGAACGCGTTCCCGCCGGAATATATGAACATTCCGGTGATGGGTGCCTGGGTGCCGGTGGAGTATAGGCCCGACGACATCATCGTCTTGCGCCGCAACCCCTACTACTGGAAGGTCGACGAGAAGGGCAACCAGCTGCCCTATCTCAACGAACTGCACTACAAGCTGTCGACCTGGGCCGACCGCGACGTGCAGGCGGTGGCAGGGGCCGCCGACTTCTCCAACCTCGAGCAGCCGGAGAATTTCGTCGCTTCGCTGAAGCGAGCGGCGGACAAGGACGCGCCGGCCCGGCTCGCCTTTGGCCCGCGCCTGATCGGCTACAATCTGCGCATGAACTTTTCCGCCAATGGCTGGGGCAATCCCGACGAACGCGGCCAGGCGATCCGCGAGCTCAACCGCAATGAGGACTTCCGCAAGGGCATCACCATGGCGCTCGACCGCAAGGCGCTCGGCGACTCGCTGGTCAAGGGGCCGTTCACCGCCATCTACCCCGGTGGCTTTTCCTCGGGCACCAGCTTCTATGACCGCAACTCGACCGTCTACTATCCCTTCGACATCGAGGGCGCCAAGGCGGAACTGGCCAAGGCTGGTCTCAAGGATACGGATGGCGACGGCTTCGTGAACTTCCCGGCCGGGACCGCCGGCGGCAAGAACGTCGAGATCGTGATGCTGGTCAACAATGACTACGGCACCGACAAGAGCCTCGCCGAAGGCGTCGTCGGCCAGATGGAAAAGCTTGGCATCAGGGTCGTGCTCAACGGCCTCAACGGCACCCAGCGTGATGCCTCGCAATATTCCGGCCGCTTCGACTGGCTGATCAGGCGCAACGAGCAGGAGCTGACCTCCGTTGTGCAGAATACCGTGCAACTCGCGCCCGTCGGACCCAAGACCAGCTGGGATCACCGCGCGCCCGAAAGCGGCGTGGTCGACCTGATGCCGTTCGAAAAGGAGCTTGTCGACATCGTCAACAAGTTCGTCTCCTCGTCAGACAATGACGAGCGCGCCAGCCTGATGAAGACGTTCCAGAAGATCTCGACGGAGCATGTCTACAATATCGGACTGACCGAATATCCCGGCGCCCTGATCATCAACAAGCGCTTCTCCAACATCCCGCAGGGAACGCCGATCTTCATGTTCAACTGGGCCGAGGATTCGATCATGCGCGAACGCGTCTTCGTCGCCGCCGACAAGCAGCAGAAATACGAACTCTTTCCCGACCAGCTTCCCGGCAAGCCCGGCGACAAGGGTCCGACGAACTGAGTTTCCTCCCCTGGCTGACGCCCGGCCGCGCTGCGCGCGCGGCCGGGACGGAGTAAGGTCAGCGGCAACAGATTAGATCCAAGGAGGAGAAACGGTCCGATGCTGCGATTCCTGGCCATGCGCATAGCATCGGCGGTGCCGGTCATGGTCATCCTGAGCCTGGTCACCTTTGCCATCATCCAGGCGCCGCCGGGCGACTATGCCGACTATATCCGTTCGCAGCTCATCAACCAGGGCGGGGCGTCTTTTGCCGAAGCCGACGCGCAGGCGCAGGCCTATCGGGTCGAGCACGGCCTCGATAAACCGCTGCCCGTCCAGTACCTGAACTGGGTCGCCGGCATCATCACCCGCGGCGATTTCGGCTACAGCCTCTATTACAACAAGCCGGTCGCCGCCGTGGTCGGCGAGCGGCTGCCGCGCACGCTGCTGCTGGCATTGGTCTGCCATCTGCTGGCGTCGGTGCTCGGCATCACCTTCGGCATCTGGGCGGCGACCAGGCAATACACCTGGATCGACTCGGCGCTGTCGGCAATCTCCTTCCTCGGCATGACGGTGCCGCGCTTCCTGATGGCGCTGATCATCGTCTATCTCCTGGTCTTCCAGTTCAACGTGTCGGAGATCGGCAGCTTCTTCTCGCCGCAATATGGCGGCGCGCCGTGGTCGTGGGCGAAATTCGCCGACCTCGTCAAGCATGTCTGGCCGGTGGTGGCGATCGCCACCTTCGGCGGGCTCGCCTACAATATGCGCGTCATGCGCGGCAATCTGCTCGATACGCTGAACGCGCAATATGTCGAGACGGCCAAGGCCAAGGGCCTGACCGGCAGCGCCGTCGTCATGCGCCATGCCGTGCCCAACGCGCTGCACCCGCTCATCATGTATCAGGGCGTGGTGCTGCCCTACATGCTGACCGGCGAGATCGAGACGGCGATCATCTTTGCGCTGCCGACGGTCGGGCCGGCCATTGTCGGCTCGATGGCGGTCGGCGACGTCTATGTCACGGCGACCTTCATGATGGTGCTGTCGGCAACGCTGATCGTCGGCAACATCATCGCCGACATGCTGCTCGCGCTGCTCGATCCGCGCGTGCGCCAGTTCAGGGAGGGCTAGATGCTGGCGCGCGACCCATCCCCGCCGCCGCCCCCGGCTGAAGCAACCGCGATTGCGACCCCGCGCGGCAATGAGAGCTATATGGCGCTGGTCTGGCGCCGGCTGAGGCGCTCCTGGACCGGCATGGCCGGGCTGATCCTGGTGGTGCTTCTGGTGCTGATGGCGCTGTTCGCCGATTTCTTCGCGCCGATGGACCCCAAGGTGACCGATGTCGCTTTCGCCCCGCCGCAAGTGATGAGTTTTCACGACAGAGACGGGAATTTCGTGCTCCAGCCGCGGGTCTATGCGCTGGCGGATTCTGCAGACCTCGACCCGGTCACCTTCCAGCCGGTCGTCGGGCCGGATTACGAGCATCCGCGCCTGCTCGGCTTCTTCGTCAAGGGCGCCGACTACCGGCTGCTTGGCCTGATCCCCGCCAACCGGCATTTCTTCGCTTCGGCCGACGGCCAGCCGGTGCATTTTCTCGGCACCGACAAATTCGGCCGCGATGTGTTGTCGCGCGCCATCCAGGGCTCGCGCGTCTCGCTGATGATCGCGCTGACGGTGGTGTTCATCATCACCGTCATCGGCACCACGGTCGGCATGGTCTCGGGCTATTTCGGCGGCCGCTTCGACGTCTGGATGCAGCGCTTTGTCGAGTTGGTGCTCGCTTTCCCGCAATTGCCGCTTTATCTTGCGCTGACGACGCTGATCCCGGTGACCGCGCCGACCAACGTCTTCCTCGCCTTCGTCATCATCGTCATGTCGGCGCTGGGCTGGGCGCAGATGTCGCGCGAGGTGCGCGGCAAGACGCTGGCGCTGGCGCGGATCGACTATGTGCGCGCCGCCATGGCGGTCGGCGCCACCGACATGCGCATCATCATGCAACACATTTTCCCCAATGTGATGAGCCACGTCATCGTCGCCGTGACGATCGCCATCCCGACGGTGGTACTGCTCGAAGCCTTTCTCGGCTTCCTCGGCTTCGCGGTGAAGCCGCCGCTGATCTCGTGGGGGCTGATGCTGCAGGACACGGCTACCTATTCGGTCATCGGCACCTATCCGTGGATCCTGTCGCCGGTCGGCTTCGTGCTGATCACCGTCTTTGCCTTCAACGCGCTGGGCGACGGCCTGCGCGATGCCGTCGATCCTTATTGAGGTGGCCGGGATGACTGTAGCGCTCGCAGCCACCTTCGCACCAGCCGTCCGGTTCGACCATGCCGGCCGCCACGACCAACCCATCATCGATGCCCGCAACATCGAGGTCGCCTTCAAGGTCGAGCACGGCGTCGTCGACGCGGTGAAGGATGTCTCGTTCCAGCTCTATCGCGGGGAGACGATCGCCATCGTCGGCGAGTCCGGTTCCGGCAAGTCGGTGACGGCGCGCGCTGTCATGGGGCTCTTGTCAAAGCGGGCCACCGTGTCGCCGAAATCCACCATCCACTATTGCGGGCAGGACATACTGAAATTCCCCGAGAGCGCCCGGCGCAAGTTGCGCGGCAATCGCATCTCGATGATCTTCCAGGAGCCGATGAGCTCGCTCAACCCGATCTATACGGTCGGCAGTCAGATCGTCGAGGCGATCAGAGTGCATCGAAAGGTCAGCCGCAAGCAAGCCTGGGCGCGGGCGCTCGAGCTTTTGCGGCATGTCCAGATCCCCGAGCCGGAAGCGCGCATCAAACAGTATCCGCACCAGATGTCGGGCGGGCAGCGCCAGCGCGTGATGATCGCCATGGCGCTCGCCAACGACCCCGATGTGCTGATCGCCGACGAGCCAACGACAGCGCTCGACGTCACGGTGCAAGCACAGATCCTCAATTTGATCCGCAATCTGCAAAAAGAACTCAGGATGGCGGTCATCCTGATCACCCACGACCTCACCGTGGTGCGGAAATTCTCGGACTATGTCTATGTCATGCAGCATGGCGAGATGTGCGAGCACAACGTTACCGAGCGGCTGTTCGCCGACCCGCAGCATGCCTATACCAAGCGGCTGCTCGCTTCAGAGCCGCACGGCAAGCCGCAGCCGCTGCCGGAAAACAGCGGCACCATCCTCGAGGCCCGCGACATGCGCGTCTGCTTCATGCTGCGCCATGGCAGCTTCCTGAAGCCGGACTGGCGCGAACTGGTCGCCGTCAACGGTCTCGGCCTGAAGCTTTGCCGCCACGAGACGCTGGGGCTGGTCGGCGAATCCGGCTCCGGCAAGACCACCTTCGGTCTCGCCTTGCTCAAGCTCACCGAGGCCAAGCGCGGCGAGGTCAGCTTCGACGGCCAGCCAATCCACGGCCTGTCGCGCGCCGAGATGCGGCCGCTGCGCTCGCGCATGCAGGTCGTTTTTCAGGATCCGTTCTCGTCGCTCAATCCGCGCATGACGATCGGCCAGATCATCGAGGAAGGGCTGGTCGTCAACAGGATCGGCGCGACACGGCGCGAGCGGGTCGATCGGGTGCGCGACGCCCTGGTCAGCGCCGGCATGCCCGGCGATATCCTGTCACGGTTCCCGCACGAATTTTCCGGCGGCCAGCGGCAGCGCATCGCCATTGCCCGGGCCATCGCACTGGAGCCCGAATTCATCCTGCTCGACGAACCGACATCGGCGCTCGACCTCTCGGTGCAGGCGCAGATCATCGACTTGTTGCGCAAGCTGCAGGACGAACGCGGCCTTAGTTATCTCTTCATTTCGCACGACCTCAAGGTCGTGCGCGCGCTCTGCCACCGTGTCATCGTCATGCAGAACGGCAAGATCGTCGAACAGGGACCCGTCGACGAGGTCCTCACCCATCCCAAGACCGCCTACACCGAACGGCTCGTCAGGGCCGCCTTCGACGTGGCGTAGCAAAGTGCCGGAGGCTTAATAGTGGCAAGACATCCCAGGATCACCTTCATTGGCGCGGGTTCGACCGTGTTCATGAAGAACATTGTCGGCGACGTGCTGCAGCGGCCATCGCTGTCAGGCGCGACGATCGCGCTGATGGACATCAATCCGCAGCGGCTGGAAGAGAGCGCCATCGTCGTCAACAAGCTGATCGCGACGCTGGGCGTGAAGGCGAAGGCCGAGACCTATTCCGATCAACGCAAGGCGCTCGCCGGTGCCGACTTCGTCGTCGTCGCCTTCCAGATCGGCGGCTTTGAGCCCTGCACCGTCACCGATTTCGAGGTGCCGAAGAAATACGGCCTGCGCCAGACCATTGCCGACACACTCGGCGTCGGCGGCATCATGCGCGGCCTCCGGACCGTGCCGCATCTGTGGAAGATCTGCGAGGACATGCTGGCCGTCTGCCCCGACGCGATCATGCTGCAATATGTCAACCCGATGGCGATCAACACCTGGGCGATCTCAGAGAAATACCCTGAGATCAAACAGGTAGGCCTCTGCCACTCGGTGCAGGGCACGGCGATGGAACTGGCGCACGATCTCGACATTCCCTACGAAGAGATACGCTACCGCTCGGCCGGCATCAACCACATGGCCTTCTACCTGAAGTTCGAGCACCGGCAGCCGGATGGCTCTTACCACAACCTCTATCCGGACCTGGTCCGCGCCTATCGCGAAGGCAGGGCGCCGAAGCCGGGCTGGAACCCGCGCTGCCCCAACAAGGTGCGCTACGAGATGCTGACGCGGCTCGGCTATTTCGTCACCGAAAGCTCCGAGCATTTCGCCGAATACACGCCCTATTTCATCAAGGAAGGCCGCCCCGACCTGATCGACAAGTTCGGCATTCCGCTCGACGAATATCCCAAGCGCTGCATCGAACAGATCGAGCGCTGGAAGGGCCAGGCCGAGGCCTATCGCTCGGCCGACCGCATCGAGGTCGAGCAATCGAAGGAATACGCGTCCTCGATCATGAACTCGGTGTGGACCGGGGAGCCTTCGGTGATCTACGGCAATGTCCGCAACAATGGCTGCATCACCTCGCTGCCGGACAATTGCGCCGCCGAGGTGCCGTGTCTGGTGGACGCCTCCGGCATCCAGCCGACCTATATTGGCGAACTGCCGCCGCAACTCACCGCGTTGATACGCACCAACATCAATGTGCAGGAACTGACGGTGCAGGCGTTGATGACCGAAAACCGCGAGCACATCTACCACGCGGCGATGATGGACCCGCATACGGCGGCCGAACTCGATCTCGACCAGATCTGGGCGCTGGTCGATGAGTTGCTGGCGGCGCATGGCGACTGGCTGCCGACCTGGGCGCGTGTGAGCGCCAAGGTCCGGGCCGCCTGAGCGCTGCTGCGGCGGTATCTACTCCACCGTCAGGCCTCCGGTGGCGCCGGCAACCGGTGGCGCAGTTCCTCGACCAGCACGCGCTCGTTCTCCGAATAGTCGATCGGAACGACGACGAGATGGACGCCACCGCCGGCAAAAGCCTGTTCAAGCGTCGATTGTATTTCTGAGACGGCGCCGACCCTGGTTCCCTTGGCGCCATAGGCCTCGGCATATCTGACGAAATCCGGATTGCCGAAGGTCATGCCGAAATCGGGGAACTGGTCGACCGCCTGCTTCCAGCGGATCATGCCGAAAGCATTGTCCTCGATGATCAGCACGACGAGGTTAAGTTTCAGCCTGACGGCGGTTTCCAGTTCCTGGCTGTTCATCATGAAGCCGCCGTCGCCGCAGATCGCCATGACGCGGCGGCCGGGATAGAGCATCGCGGCCGTCATCGCCGAGGGCAGGCCGGCGCCCATCGTGGCCAGGGCGTTGTCGAGCAGCAAAGTGTTGGCGACGCGCGTGCGGTAATTGCGCGCAAACCAGATCTTGTACATGCCGTTGTCGAGCGCCAGGATGCCATCGGCCGGCATCACCGCGCGCACATCGTGCACCAAGCGCTGCGGCGTGAAACGGTCTTCGGTGGCGCGGGTGGCAATGCGGCTCAAAATCCCTTCGCGCAATGGCAGCAACGCTTGCGCGTTGGGGATCTTGCCCTCGATCCGGTCGGCAAGCAGCCTGAGCGAAGCGCCGATGTCGCCGACCACTTCGGTCTGCGGGAAATAGACCTGCTCGACATTGGCCGGCTGGTAACCGACATGGATCACCTTCGGTCCCTTGTCGCCCATAATGAAGGGCGGCTTCTCGATCGTGTCGTGGCCGATGGTGATGATGAGGTCGGCCTGTTCTATCGCCTCATGCACATAGTCGCGCTCGGAGAGAGCGGCGGTGCCCATGTAGAGTTCGGTGCCGCCGGGCACGGTGCCCTTGCCCATCTGGGTGGTGAAATAGGGGATGCCGGTTCTGATCACGAACTGGGCGAGGTCGGAGGTCGAGCGCGGCCGCGATGCGGCGGCGCCCAGCATCGCCAGCGGACGTTGCGCCTTGATGATCATCTCAGCGGCACGGTCGAGCGCCAGCGGGCTGGCCAGCGGAAGCTCGACCGGATGCGGCGGGATCAGCGCGACATCGTCGCACTCCTCGGCCGCGATGTCTTCGGGCAGTTCCAGATGCACCGGCCCCGGACGCTCCTCCTCGGCAATCCGAAACGCTTCGCGCACCACGGCGGGAATGGTCTTCGCCGAGATGATCTGACGTGACAGCTTGGTCAACGGCTTCATCGCGGCGACGATGTCGACGATCTGGAAGCGGGCCTGGCGCGACGAGCGGATGCCCTTCTGCCCGGTGATCATGATCATCGGCATGGCGCCGAGCAGCGCATAGGCGGCACCCGTCGTCAGGTTCAGGGCGCCGGGTCCCAGCGTGGTGATGCACACACCTGGCTTGCCGGTGAGCCTGCCATGGGTGGCGGCCATGAACGCCGCCGCCTGCTCATGACGGGTGAGGATGAGCTGGATCGAGGATTTGCGGATGGATTCGACGACGTCCAGGTTTTCTTCGCCGGGAATGCCGAAGATGCGATCGACGCCCTCATTCTCGAGGGCGGCAACAAGCAGGTCAGAACCTTTGGGCACGAAGCATCTCCTGGGCAAAGCGGCGGCGAACCGCGTCGGGATATGATCAGACATAGTGCTGGCAAAGTCCTACCGCGAGGCCCGGCCGCCGCCAATATCGCTCTGCCTTACAGATCCTTCCGTTTCCTGAATTGGCCGGGCGAGACGCCGGCGTGGCGCCTGAAGGCGGTGGAGAAGGCGGCTTCCGAGCTGTAGCCGACCGCCTCGGCGACTTGGCCCAGGCTCTTGCCCTCGTGCAGCAGCCGGCTGGCCTGCCGCATGCGGCAGCCGAAGAGATAGGCCATGGGCGCTTCGCCGACGAGATCGCGAAAGCGGGCGGCAAAGGTTGCCCTGGAGAGCCCGACCGCGCGTGCCAGGGTCTCGATCGTCCAGTCGTGGCCATAGGCTTCATGCAGGGTGGCGAGCGCTCTGGCGATCGCGGGGTCCTGCAATCCCCTCAGCCAACCTGGATTGTCCATGCTTTCCAGACCGGAGCGCAAGGCGCGCGTGACGATGGCCCCAGACAGGCGAGCCATGACCACGTCGCTGCCGGGACCTTCGTCGGTCGCTTCCACCAGCAAGGCCTCGACATAGCCACGCAGCCATTTGGGCAGACGGCCATTCGATCCCCGGATGTGAACGATGCGCGGCAGGCCGGCAAGTGCCGGATGGTCGGCGTCGCGAAAGGCGAAGGCGCCGCACAGGATGACGGTCTTTTCGCCTTCGCCGCCGCTGCGAATACGCCCGGCTGCGGTTTGGGTCGCCAGTTCGGCGGCGGAGACGTTCGCGCTTTTGAGCGCGCCGGGCGACCGCAGCACATGCGGATCGGCGCGCGGTGCAATGATCAGGTCGCCGGCATCGAGAGGCTCGACATCTTCCTCACCGAACACCGCCTCGCATCGCCCCTTGATGACGACGTGAATGCCGCGAAGCCCAGCCTGGCTGAACGAGATCGCCCAGGGAGCGGCCAGTTCGAGGCGCCGGTACCCGGCGGCTGCGAAGTGCAATTCGCGCATGAGGGTAGCCAGGAGATCCACGCTTCGCTCCAGAAACAGACGATCGATAAATCAATCCAGACGCTGTCGAATAGCGCGCCGGCCTTACTGGACCTAGCTATGCCCGACAGGCCGCTTGTCGGCGATAACGAAACTCAGGAGTTATTCATGCCGCCAATCGAGCTTTTTGTCGCGCAGCTTTGTCCCTATGCGCACCGTGTCAGGCTCGCCCTTGCCGAGAAAGGCCTGCAGGCGACGGAAATCGAAATCGATCTGCGCAACAAGCCGGCGTGGTTCCTGAAACTCACGCCGACGGGAAAGGTGCCGCTGCTGCGCCATCAGGGGCAATATGTCAGGGAGTCGGCGATCATCTGCGAATATCTCGATGATGCATTCCCCGAACGGCCGATTTTCCCCAGGGATGCTCAGGCCCGCGCTGAGGCGCGCAAGGCCCAGCTTGCCGACGATCTGCGCTTTGTGGAACAGCATGCCTTCGCCCTGCGAGGGGCGGACGAACGGTTTTTGCTGGGCTCGGAATTCAGCGCCGCCGACATCGCCTTCTATCCCTGGTTCGAACAGCTGTGCGTGCTTGAGAAATATCTGGGCTTCGTCATGCCGACCGAATGCGAGCGCCTGCTGCGGTGGCAGGAAACGGTTGCCGCCAGGGAGGCGGTGCGGACCTGCGCAAGGTCGCCCGGCTTCTACCTGGAATCCTATGGCCCGCTTCTCGCGGCCTGAGACGAGCGGGCAAACGGAAAAAAATTCCTCACTATGGTGCTGCAAGGTCAGTCATTTGCTTCTTGCGGCAGGCGCAAGCCTGTAAATATGCGGTATGAAACCCCGCCGCGAGAGGTGAGAGAAACATGCCCAATCCAACCGTCGTCGGGTTTTCCGGCAATTTCACCAGGCCGTCCAAGACGCGTGGTTTTGTCGACCAGGTTGTCAGGGATATTGCGCGCCAGCATGGCCTGTCGGCGAGCACCTATGACATCGAAGACCTCGGCCCGTCGCTCGGCGCTGCCAAATGGGCGCGCGATCTCGACGGCCAGGCCCGGGCAGTCTTCGACAGGGTCGTCAATGCCGATGTGCTGGTGGTGGGGTCACCGACCTACAAGGGCAGCTACACCGGCCTGTTCAAGCACTTCTTCGACCTCTTCGATCCCGCTTCCTTGCGCGGCAAGCCGGTGGTGCTGCTTGCCACCGGCGGCAACGATCGCCACGCGTTGATCGTCGAGCACCAGTTGCGGCCGTTGTTCGGCTTCTTCGAGGCGCTGACGCTGCCGACAGGGGTCTATGCCACGGACAAGGACTTTTCCGACGGCGTGCTGCGGGCCGAACCCATCCTGAAGCGCGTCGATCAGGTTGTCGGCGAGGTCGGGCTGGTGCTGGCCAATCGCTCGGCAGCCGGCGTTGCTGCCGGATAGAGCGAGGCGGGCAGACCGCCTCCGGCTTTGCTCGGGAGTGAATAAAAAGGCCCGCCACCGACGCGAATCGTGACGAGCCTCCTTGGAGTAGGCCAGGCCTCCCACAGCCCGATTGCTTTCAAAATCAATACCCCGCCGGCTACGCCTGGGGGGTATCGATAGTAGGATCTGGATCGAATGGGAGCGATCCGGCTGAAAAACGCCAATGCCGGAAGGTTCCCGGTCATCCTGAGCGGCGATGACAAAGGGGTTTTGGCCAACTGCGAAATCCATCTCAGGCGGATTTCTCGCGACAACTAGTTCCTGTCCGCCGGCTTCGAACGCATCCTTGACACCGTCTCGCGCTCGGCGCGCTTGGAGCGCAGAGGCGGCAGGCCGCGGTCGATCAGGTCCATGTCTTCCAGAACCATGTCGCCCATGCGCTTGAAGGCGATGTCAAGCGCACCGGCGCGGTGGGCGGAGCGCAGGAAGCCGGGGATCGTGCGGACCGGATGTTCCTGCGCCAGCGGCTCTTCAGGGAAGACATCGCTGGCGGCGACGATGTGGCCGCTTTTCACCGCCGCCATCAGGGCAGGGAAGTCGACGACGCCGGCGCGGCTGAGCAGGATGAAGGCGGCGCCCTTGCGCATACTTGTAAAGGCCTCAGCGCCGAGGAAACCCTGGTTCTCCGAGGTCACCGAAGCGACGACGAAGACGAAATCGCTTGATGTCAGCACCTCGTCCAGCGAAGCCGGCTTCACGCCATTGTCGATCAGGATCGACGGCGGCAGCCAAGGGTCGAAGACCTTGGTGCGGGTGCGAAAACCCGACAGCAGTCGGTTGAGCGCACGGCCGAGATCGCCGAAGCCGATGATGCCGACATCGGCGCCGGACAGAAGCCGCGCCGTCAAATTGCCGTCACCGCCCCACAGCTCCTCGCCTTTGCGGAAGGCGAGGTCGGCATCGACGATGTTGCGGGCGAGGTTGAGTGCCATGGCGAGGCCAAGCTCGGCCACCGGCTCGGCGAAGACGAGGCCGGTGGTGACGACATGGATGCCGCGCGCAAACAGCGTTTCATAGGGCATGTTGTTGATGAGGTTGGTCTCGACATTGAAGACGCAACGCAGCGCCTGCATCTGGTCCAAGGTCTCGGGCGAGATCGGCGGTTGGCCGATAATATAGCGGGCTTCGGCCAGCACGTCGGCGGGCAAGTTCGCCACGCCCTCGGCCGTCGTCTCGACGACGCGGCAATGCGCCTTGAGGCGCGCCAGCTGCGGTGGGGTGAAGATCAGGTCGAGCGTGCGTGGTTCCGGCGCGCTGATGACCAGCGGCAGGGCCTTGTTTGGCATGACGATTCCTCCCCGGCGCGATCCGTATCGCGTATTTTGCTTTGCACTTGCGGTAGTCCCAAAACCGCTTGCCGCCGTCCGGCGGCATGTGCTTGAGGGGTAAAATACCCACGATTAAACGATTTACAACTCCGGGAGGGGCCGCCGATCGCGCGACTCGAGCCTTGCCGGGTTTTGATGCGGGAATCCGTTGGCTCGCCAGGCAACGGCCCTGAGGGCTCCTTCCCTTCTCCCCCCTGTGGGAGAAGGTGCAGTCAAAACGGATAGTGCTGCCCCGGATCCTCGATGGTTAGCCAGCGCAGGTCGGTGAACTCGGCGATCGAGGCCTTGCCGCCGAAGCGGCCGTAGCCTGAACCCTTGACGCCGCCGAACGGCATTTGCGCCTCGTCGCCGACGGTCGGGCCGTTGATGTGGCAGATACCGGCTTCGATGCGCGCGGCGACCGTCATGGCACGGCGGATGTCGCGGCTGAACACGGCTGAGGACAGGCCGTATTCGGTGTCGTTGGCGACACGTACCGCTTCGTCCTCGCCCTCAACGCGGATCACGGGCTTGACCGGGCCGAAGGATTCTTCCGAATAGACGCGCATCGCGGGCGTCACGTGGTCGAGCAATGTCGCCTCGACCACGGTTCCGGTGCGCTTGCCGCCGGCCACAAGCCTGGCGCCCTTGGCGACGGCGTCGGCAACCAGTTCTTCCATCTTGTCGGCGGCCTGGCTGCTGATCAGCGAACCGAGCACGACATGGCCGCGCGGGTCGCCGGCCGGCAGCTGCGCCGCGCGGACGGCGAGCTTGGCGACGAATTCGTCGGCGACCTTTTCATCGACGACCAGACGCTCGGTCGACATGCAGATCTGGCCCTGATGCATGTAGGCGCCGAAGGTCGCCGCATTGACCGCGGCGTCGATGTCGGCATCGTCCAGCACGACCAGCGGCGCCTTGCCGCCAAGTTCGAGCAGCGCTGGCTTCAAGTGACGGCCGGCGAGTTCGGCAATGATCCTGCCGACCTTCGTCGAGCCGGTGAAGTTGACGCGTCTGACTGCTGGGTGCGCGACCAGTGTTTCGACGATTGCCGCTGCGTCCTTGGGGTCATTGGTGACGACATTGATGACGCCCTTGGGCAGGCCGGCCTCGACCAGCACCTGGCCGATCAGCCGGTGTGTGCCTGGGCACATTTCCGAAGCTTTCAGCACAACCGTGTTGCCGCAGGCGATCGGCATGGCGATGGCACGGGTTCCGAGGATGACCGGTGCATTCCACGGCGCGATTCCGAGGCAGACGCCGGCCGGCTGGCGGATCGCCATGGCCAGCGTGCCGGGCTTGTCGGAGGGAATGACCTCGCCCGAAATCTGCGTCGTCATGGCGGCTGCCTCGCGCAGCATTTTGGCGGCGAGCATGACGTTGAAGCCGGCCCAGGGGTCGGTCGCGCCGGTTTCTTCCATCATCAATTTGGTGAATTCGCCGACCTTGGAGTCCATGACATCGGCCGCCTTGGACAGCAAAGCACGGCGCTCGCCCGGGCCGGTCTTCGACCACGTCTTGAAAGCGGCAGCAGCGGCTTCGACCGCGGCATTGGCGTCGGCGATGCTGGCTGCGGCAGCGCGGGTCGCCAGCTTGCCGGTGAACGGGTCCATGCGCTCGTAAGAGGCTGAGCCGGAGGCATCCCTTTTGTCGCCGTCGATCAGAAGTCCGATGTCCATTGTTCTCTCCCTCGCTCGCCGTGGAGCGTCTTTTCTATCTATTATCGACCACGATCTGATCCGAACACCGGCTCCCACTTTTCGGGATCATGGTCTAGAAGCCGAGCACCTCGGCATTGATCGATGCTTCAAGCCCACCGTCAACCGGCACATTGACGCCGTTGACCCAGCGTGCGCCGTCCGAGCACAGGAACAGCACGACAGGCGCGATGTCGCCCGAGGTTCCGGCGCGCCCGACCCTGGCGATGTCGCTGTCCACGCGGGCGTCACCCAGCACATTGCGGAACTGTTTGAGGATCGGCGTCTCGACCGGGCCGGGGCTCACTGCATTGACGCGGATGCCGCGGCTCCTGAACAGATCCTGATGTGCGGCGCGCTGCGTCCACAACAGCAGCAGCTCCTTGGAAACGGGATAGCCTTCCTCGTTCTTCACCTGATGGTCGGCGATCATCTTCGCCACATCGGGAAAGCCTTCGATGCCGACCATCGATGCCGCGCGGTTGAGATTGGCGCGCCAGCCATAGCCGGCGATCGAGGCGACGTTGACTACGGTGCCGCCTTCACGAAGTCTTGGTGCGAGGCCTTCCGAGAGCGCGCGCAGGCCGTAGAAGTTGACGGCCAGTGTCGACACCGCACCGGTGTTGCCGGGGAGGCCGGCGACATTGCAGAGCGCATCGATGCGCTGCGGCAGGCGCCCGAGGAGATCGTCGACGCCGGCCTTGGATGAGATGTCAGCCTTGACGAAACTGCCGGCCGATGCTGCCGGTTCACGCATATCGACGCCGATCACGTCAGCGCCCAGTTGGCCGGCAAGTTCGGCCGTGCGAGCGCCGATACCAGAGGCGACACCGGTGATGAGGATGGTCTTGCCGAACAGCATGGTCACGCCTTTTCACTATGCGTTGCGGCCTGTTGCGGCGAAGGCGTCGCGTCACTATCGCCGGCGTTTGCCGGCAGCCTGACCCGGTAGCCGACCGGTAGCAGGCGCAGGCCAAAGCGCTCCTCCAGCGTTCCCCACACGCCGCGCGGCAGGAACAGCGAGAACAGCACCGCCGTGGCGCCGAGGCCGATCAGATACCAGACGCCGGTGCCGCCGAACCAGGTCTCGATGAGGAAGAACAGCAGCGCACCCAGAATGGCGCCCTCGAAGGTGCCGATGCCGCCGACCAGCACCATGAAGATCATGTAGGCGGTCCACTGGACGTTGAAGTAGGTTTTCGGCTGGAAGGTGATCGACGTGGCCAACCACAGCGCGCCGGCCATGCCGATGCCGAAGGCGGCGAGCACGAAGAGCAGCCGCTTGGTTCCGGTGACGCGCACGCCGACCGATGCCGCGGCCTCCTCATTGTCCCTGATGGCGCGGATGGCCGCACCCGTGCTGCCGCGCAGCAGGCTAAACAGGGTGGCGAGCAGCGCCGTCATCGCGGCCAGCGCCAGCCAGTAGATCGTCGCCCGCCTGGAACCGGCGTCATAGACGTTGAGCGAGATCAGCGACGTCCCGGTCTCGCCTTGCACCAGCCGGTCGAGATTGACCAGGAGATGGGTGAGCGCCGCGATCACCCACATGCCGATGGCGAACTCGCCGTTCCTGAGCCGCAGCATGAACAGCGACATCGGCCAGGAGATCGCGCCGACAATGATCGCGGAGACGAACAGCGAAGCGAACGGGTTGAGGCCGGCATCGGCCAGGCGGATGGTGAAATAGGCGCCGAGGCCGAAGAACACTTGCTGTCCCACCGAAACCAGCCCGCCGAAGCCGGCCAACGCGTTCCACATCGCTGCCAGGATCACATAGATGAACAAGGCGGTCACGCGGTCGACGGCGCCGGCCGACAGGAAATGCGGCGCGACGCCAAGTAGCGCGATGATGACGACGACCGCAATCGCCGAGATGCGCGAGGCGGAGGTGCCGCGCTCGATAGCGGGGGCGTTTAAAACCGCGCTCATGATGCTTTCCTCGCGGGCAGGCGCAGCAGGCCGCGCAGGCCGAGGCCGGAGGTGGAGAGCCGGATGAACAGCACGATCAGGAAGGCGACATGGCCGCCGATCAGAAAACCTTGCGGATGGATCTGCGCGCCGAGCGTCTGGGCGAGCGCCAGAACGATGCCGCCGACCAGCGTGCCCCATAGCGAACCGGCGCCGCCGATCACGGCCGCCTCGAAAGCGAACAGCAATTGAGGTGCGCCGGTATAGGGATCGAAGGTGGCGCGCATGCCGAGGAAGGCACCGGCAAGACCGACCGTGACCATGGCGATGGCGGCCGCGAGGGCGTTGGCGCGGCGCGCATCGACGCCGACGAGACCGGCCGTGTCGGGATCTTCCGACGTGGCGCGGATCGAGCGGCCAAGCCTGGTGTTGGTAAGGAACAGCTGCAGTCCGCCAAGCAATATGACGGCGGCGGCGAACATGATCACGGCAAGCTTGCCGACATAGATGCTGCCCGGCCATTCCCAGGAATCGTAGGAGAGGCTGCCGATATAGGGCGCCAGCGAACGTGTGTCGGCGCCGAACTGCTCGAATAGCGCATTGTCGATGACGATGGCGAGGCCGAACGTGGTCAGGATCGGCAGCAGCGCGCCTCCACGGGCGCTGCGCTCGAGTAGGAAGCGTTGCAGCGCCCAGCCGATGGCCGCCATCAGCGGCAGCACGATGAGCAGGCCGACGAAGGGCGAGATATGGAATTGCGAGGCGAGCCACCACAGCGCGTAGGCGGAAAACACGGCCAGGCTGCCATGCGCGAGGTTGATTATGCGCATCACCGAAAACATGAAGGAGAGGCCGCAGGCGATCAGCGCGTAGTAGCCGCCGAGCAGGATGCCCTGGACGATCTGGTTGCTCATGCCGGCACACTCCCGGCGCTTTTTCTGTGCAGACCGAAATAGGCTTTCGTCACTTCATCGCGGGACATGCCCTTGCTCGGGCCTTCCAGCGCGACGCGTCCTTCGAGCATGCAGATGACCTTGTCCGAGACCGAGAGCGCGCGATTGAGGTCCTGTTCGACCAGGATGATCGTCGTGCCGGAGCTGATCAGGCCTTGCAGCGAAGCGTATACGCGATCGACCACCAGCGGCGACAGGCCGAGCGAGACCTCGTCGAGCAGCAGCAGTTCGGGATTGCTCATCAAAGCGCGGCCGATGGCGGTGGCCTGCTGCTCGCCACCGGAGAGATGCCCGATCTTGGCATGGCGGCGCGGCTTCAGATTGGGGAACGTGTCGAGCACTCGTTCCACGCTCCAGTCGCCGGGACGGCCGGCGGTCTTGCCAAGCAGGAGGTTCTCCTCGACCCTCATTTGCACGAACAGTTTTCGCCCTTCCGGCACCAGCGCGACGCCCATGCCGACGCGCTTGTGCGAGGGAACGCCGGTGATATCGGCGCCATTCAGCAGCACGCGGCCGGCCGTCGGCTGGTGCGCGCCGGCGATCGCCCGCAGCAGGGTCGTCTTGCCGGCGCCGTTGGCGCCGACCAGCGCCAGCGTTTCACCCCGCTCGATCGAGAAGTTCACGCCGCGCACCGCCTGCAACAGGCCGTGGTGGACGACCAGATTCGCGATTGCGAGCAGGCTCATTTCGGGCCTCCGCCGAGATAGGCCCGCACGACTTCGGGGTCGGCCATCACCGCTTGCGGCTCGCCGTCGGCGATGATCTTGCCGGCGTCCATGCAGATCAGCCGCTCGGCCACCTGCAGCAGGATGTGGACGATGTGCTCGATCCAGACGATGCCGATCTTGCGCCGACGCAATTCCTTGATGGTATCGACAAGTTCGCTCGCCTCGCCATCGGTCAGGCCGCCGCCGATCTCGTCGAGCAGAAGCAGCATCGGCCTTGCCGCGAGCGCGCGGGCAAGTTCTAGCCGCTTGCGGTCGAGCAGGCCGAGCGTTTCGGCGCGCCGGTTGGCCACGCCCATCATGCCGCACAGTTTCAGCGACGCCAGCGCCTCTTCATAGGCCTCGTCGCGGGCGAGACCGGCGCCATGCGACGCGGCAACAAAAACGTTCTCGAACGTGGTCATGCCGCTGAACGGCTTGGGCACCTGGTGCGTGCGCACCAGGCCGAGACGACAGCGCGCTGTAGCCGGCATCGCGGTCACATCGCCACCCTTGAAGGCGACCGTGCCGGCGCTCGGCGGGAAGGCGCCTGACAAGATGCTGAGCAGTGTCGTCTTGCCGGCGCCGTTCGGGCCGACGATGCCGACGGCCTCATCGGCATTCATGGCGAAGTCGACATCGTCGAGCACCACCAGCGCGCCGAAGCGTTTCTGGATGCCGGCAGCGTGGAGGATCGCGGCGTTTGCTGAACCGTTCACGATGCGATCCCCGTAACCGACCGTCAGCTGTTATACGGCTGGAGCTTGGCCTCGACCGGAACCTTCGGGTCGGTGGCGTTCTCGGTCACGACGTAGTCGAGCGGGAATTTGCCGCCTTCCTTGGCCGCCACCCATTGGGTGCCGATGATCGGGCCGGGAGAGACATTGGCGACCGGGCCGCTGGTGAAGTCGACCTTGCCGATCATGGTCTCGGTGTTGAGCGTGCTCAGCGCCTTGGCGACGGCCGCCTTGTCCTTGGCGTCGGTGCTTGCCTTCAGCGCCTCGAAGCCGGCGTCGAGCAGCGACATCGAGGCGCCGAGCTGCTGCGTCCACTGCTTGCCGCTGGCGGCCTCATAACCGTCGGCCAGTTCGATTCCCGAAACGCCGGTCAGCGGCGACTTGTAGGGAAAGGCCTTGTGCCAGTAAGCGGCGCTCGAAATCTTGTTGCCGAGATCGCCCAGCGCCTCGATGTCGGACGGGAACAATCCGGTCTTGGCGACCTGGCAGATCTTGATCTGCTTGATCAGGCCTTGCTGTGCAGCCTGACGCCAGAAGGCGGCGAAGTCCGGCGGGATCGGGAAGGAGTTGAAGATCTCGACGCCTTCCTGCTTGAACAGCGCGATCTGCGAGGAATAGTCGGTGGTGCCGGTCTCGTAGGCGCCGGGATCGACGATGGTGAAACCCTGCTTTGCCAGCAACGGCGCCAGATGGGTGCGGATGGCATTGCCGTCTGCGTCGTTGGGATACATGACGCCGACCTTCTTGTTGGTCTCGATCAGGTTCCATTGCGAGATGTAGGTCCGGAAGAACTCGTCGACGCCGAAGCCGAAATGATAGGTCCATTTGAACGGCGAGGGTTCGCCGGGCTTGGCGCCGCGGCCGAAATACCAGGCCTCCCACGGCATGACGGTGGAGAGGCAAGGCACGCCGGCGGCTTCGCAGGCGTCGGCGACCGGGTTGATCACCTCCGGCGTCGACACCGCCAGCATCAGGTCGACGGCCTGGTTGTTGATGAGGTCCTTGGCGAGCTGGCCGGCGCGCGACGGGTCGGATTGCGTGTCCTGGTCGATGATCTCGACACTGTATTTCTTGCCGCCGATGTCGAGGCCGTTGGCGAGCGCCTTGCGGGCGAGATCGAGCACATAGCCGTCGGTCTGGCCGAAGCCGGCGAGCGGCCCGGTGCGCGGGCTGACAAAGCCGACCTTCAGCGTGTCGGCGGCCTGCGCGAATGCCTGGCCGCGGCTGAGCGCAAGTGCCGCGCCGCCGGCGAGCGATGTGGCGATGAACTGGCGCCGCGAGACGCCGGATTTGCTTGAGGTCATGCTGGTATTCCTCCCTTTCCTGACGGCACCTGGAGGTCACCGCCGGCCTGCTCAAAATCGATGCCGCCCGTTCTTAAGATCGGAGATCGCCCCGGCAGGCCTTGAGGCGGCAGCGGAACGCCGCCAATGCCGATAACGGCACGATTTCGATCCTCCCATCGTCACAGTGCCCTAGGTGTTTGGTTTGGTAAAATGATATTTTGCGGTGTTTCGTTAACCAACAGGTTATGGAAATACGGCTGAAGGCCCGCTCTGCGCCAGATTGGCGAAAGGTGCTCAGGCGTTCTGGCTGGCCGCCTCGCGAATGGTCTGCAGCAGGATGGTGAAGGCCGGCGAAGGCGCAGTGTCGGTCCGCATCGTCAGGCCGACCGGCCCTTTGGTTTCCTCGGTGTTGACGGGCAAGGCGACGAAGGCGCCGCTGGAGAGTTCGTTGGCGACGACGCCTGTCGATATGATCCAGACCGCATTGCTTTGGCGCAGGAAGGCACGGCCGAAGGAATCCGAGACAGTCTCGATCTCGGTCGCAGGCGCCGTCATGCCGTTGGTGATGAACAGGCGGTCGACGAACGGGCGGATGACCGACTCCCGCGTCGGCATCAGCACCGGGAATTCATCGAGCCGGGCGAAGATGTCCTGGCCCGGCTGCAGCAGCGGATGGCCGGCCCTCACCACGAACAGCACCGGTTCGGAATAGAGATGCTCGAAGAAGAAGCCGGTCATGTTTTCCGGCGCCGCAAGCCGGCCGACGACGAGATCGAGCGCACCGACGCGCAACTGTTCCAGCAGGACCGCGTTCTCGCCGGTGACGATCTTGATCGCAGCACCGGTATTTTCACTCAGGAACAGGCTTATGGCGCGTGGCATCACCTTGGCCGACACTGTCGGGAGCGCGCCGATGCGGATCGGATGCCGGTTGATGGCGCCGTCCTGGCGGACGGAATCGACGCCGCGCTTCAGTGCCGTGATCGCCGTGCCGGCATGGCCGAGAAAGATTTCGCCAAGCCGCGTCACCCTGATGCCGCGGCCGTCGCGTTCGACGACAGCGATGCCAAGCGCCTCCTCCAGTTCGCGCAACGTCTTGGTCACGGCCGGTGGGCTGACATGGAGAAAGTCGGCCGCCCTCGCCACGCTGCCTTGCCGCGCTACCTCAAGGAATGCCTGCAGGTGACGGAACTTTATGCGGCTTTCGGACATGTTCTCATAACCTAGCAGTTAATGAAACGGCGTAAAATATCATTTTACCAAACCAAATGCCTTGTGCAATGTGAACACGGAGGATCGAAATCGTGCCATTCGTCAACATTGGCGGCATCACGCTGCACCATCGCTATATCAAGGCGAAGGGAAATGCGCGGCCGATCGTGTTCATCAATTCGCTGGGCACCGACTTCCGCATCTGGGACGAGGTGTTGTCCGAACTGGGTGGCGAAATGCCTGTGTTGGTCTACGACAAGCGCGGCCATGGCCTGTCCGACATTGGTGGCGTCAGCTCGATCGACGAGCATGTCGATGATCTGTCGGGCCTGATCGATCATTTCGAACTGAACAATGCGGTGCTGTGCGGCCTGTCGGTGGGCGGCCTGATTGCGCAAGGGTTTTATGCCCGGCGCCCCGAAATCGTCGATGGCCTCATCCTGTGCGACACCGCCCACAAGATCGGCACGGCCGACAGCTGGAACACCCGCATCGAAACGGTCGAAAGCAAAGGCATCCAGGCCATCGCCGATGCCGTGCTCAAAATGTGGTTTACGCCTGCCTTCCACGCGGACCGTGTCGCCGAGCTCGACGGCTACTGGAACATGATGACCCGGCAAGCCGTCGCCGGCTATGTCGGCACCTGCGCCGCGGTGCGCGATGCCGATTTCACCGAGGCTGCGCAGGCGATCGCGGTGCCCACGCTTTGCGTCGTTGGCGACCAGGACGGCTCGACGCCGCCGGATCTCGTCCGCTGGCTGGCCGATCTGATCCCAGGCGCACATTTCGAAATCATTCGTGACGCCGCGCACATCCCTTGCGTCGAACAGCCCGAGGCGCTGACCACCCTGATCCGCGATTTCGTCGCGGCGCTTCCCCTGAGAAAGCAGACCCATGGATGAACTGCCCAAAAACGAAACCAGATACCGAACCGGGCTGACCGTCAGGCGCTCGGTGCTCGGCGACCCTCATGTCGATCGCAGCGAGGATGCCGTCACCGATTTCGACCGGCCGTTCCAGGAGTTGATCACCGAGGCAGCCTGGGGCACTGTGTGGGCGCGTCCGGGCTTCAGCAGGCGCGAACGCTCGATCGTGACGCTGGCACTGCTGGCCGCCCTTGGCCATGATGAAGAGGTCGCCATGCATGTGCGCGCCACCGCCAACACCGGTGCGTCGCGCGACGATATCTGCGAAGCGTTCCTGCATGTCGCGATCTATGCCGGCGTGCCGGCGGCCAACCGCGCCTTCAGGATCGCCAAGGAGGTGTTTTCGGAAATGGACGGAAGCAGGGCTGGCCATGCCAGCTGATGCCGGCTCGAACCGCAGGCCCGAGACCGGCGCCTTCTTCCAGCGCGACCGCGGCTGGCACACGCCGGCGCTGACGCCCGACTACAAGACTTCGGTGCTGCGCTCGCCGCAGAAGGCGCTGCTGGCCTTCGACAACACGGCGTCGGAGATCACCGGTCCGGTGTTCGGCCACGCCGTGCTGGGCGAACTCGACAATGACCTGATCCACAATTTCGCAAAGTCCGGCGAGAGCGCCATCGGCGAGCGTATCATCGTCTATGGCCGCGTGCTCGACGAGCGCGGCCAGGGCGTCTCCGGCGCGCTGCTCGAATTCTGGCAGGCCAATGCGGGCGGCCGCTACCGCCACAAGAAGGACGGCTATCTGGCGCCGCTCGATCCGAATTTCGGCGGCTGCGGCCGCACCATCACCGATGCCGACGGCGGCTATGCCTTTCGCACGGTGAAGCCAGGTCCCTATCCCTGGCCGAACGGGCCCAATGACTGGCGGCCGTCGCACATCCATTTTTCGGTGTTCGGCCACGGCTTCGCACAGCGGCTGATCACCCAGATGTATTTCGAGGGCGACCCGCTGATCTGGCGGTGCCCGATCGTGCGCGGTATCCGCGACAGGGCGGCGATCGAGACGCTGGTCGCGGCGCTCGACATGCAGGCGACGATCCCGTTCGACGCGCGCGCCTACAAGTTCGACATCGTGCTGCGCGGGCGCCGCGCCTCGCTGTTCGGAAACCGGCCGGAGGGCAATTGATGGCGCAGTCGCTCAGCCGGCTGAAGGAGAGCCCGTCGCAGACGGCGGGGCCTTATGTGCATATCGGGCTGACGCCGAATTTCGGCGGTATCGGCGGCGTCTATCCGACAGACCTCGGCGCGACGATGCTCAACGACAAGACCAAGGGCGAGCGCATCGGTTTGCGCATCCGCGTGCTCGACGGCACCGGCACGCCGCTCAAGGACGCGCTGATCGAGATCTGGCAGGCGGATGCCAATGGCTTCTACAATTCGCCGGCCGAATTGCGCGGCGATGCCGATCCGGATTTTCAGGGCTGGGGCCGTCAGCCGACCGACATGGAAACCGGCCTGTGCAGTTTTCAGACGATCAAGCCGGGACGCGTGCCGTATGGCGACGGGCGGCTGATGGCGCCGCATATCAGCTTGTGGATCGTCGCGCGCGGCATCAATATCGGCCTCCATACGCGGCTCTATTTCTCAGACGAGGCCAAGGCCAATGCCGAGGATCCGATCCTGGCCCGCATCGAGCACAAGGTGCGCGTGCCGACGCTGATCGCCGAGCGGCAAGGCGACAACTATATTTTCGACGTCCATCTCCAAGGGGAGAAGGAAACGGTCTTCTTCGACAGCTGACGGTCAGGAAACCAATGACATGACCGTATCGCCCTTCGACCATCCGCTGCTCTCCGGCCTGCTCGGCGACGAGGAGGCGGCTCGGCATTTTTCGGTGGATGCGGAAATCGCCGCCATGCTCGATTTCGAGCGCGCGCTGGCGCAAGCGGAAGCCGAAAGCGGGACTATCGGCACGGATGCCGCCGCGGCGATTGTACCTGTCCTGTTGTCATACAAGCCGGACACCGCGCGGCTGCGGGCCGGTGTGGCGAAGGATGGCGTGATCGTGCCCGAACTGGTGCGCCAGTTGAAGGCAGCGGTCGGGGCGCCGCACGACGCCGGCGTGCATTTCGGCGCAACCAGCCAGGACGTCATCGACACTGGCCTGGTGCTTCGGCTGCGCCGGCTCATTGAACATCTCGACCTGCTGCTGACTGAAAACATTCTGCGGCTGGTGGGGCTGGAAGAACGTTTTGGCAGCCGTGCATTGACAGCGATGACGCGCATGCAGCCGGCGATCCCAATTCAGGCGTCGGACCGCGTGGCGGTGTGGCGCACGCCGCTGCAACGGCATCAGCAGAGACTGTCGGAGCAATCCAAGCGTCTGATCGTGGTGCAATTCGGCGGCGCCGCCGGCACGCTGGAAAAGCTCGGCGACAAAGGCCCCGCAGTGCGCGCCGCCCTTGCCGCAAAGCTTGGCCTTGGCGATGCGCCGCAATGGCACAACCAGCGCGATGCGCTGGCCGAGTTCGCCGGTTTGCTGTCGCTCATCACCGGCAGCCTCGGCAAGTTCGGCCAGGACGTCGCCCTGATGGCGCAGAGCGGCACCGAGATCAAACTATCCGGCGGTGGCGGCTCATCGGCCATGCCGCACAAGCAGAATCCGGTCAAGGCCGAAGCGCTGGTGGCGCTGGCGCGCTTCAACGCCACCCAGCTTTCCGGCATGCACCAGGCGCTGGTGCATGAGCAGGAGCGCTCCGGTGCTGCCTGGACGCTGGAATGGCTGCTCTTGCCGCAGATGGCGATAGCGACCGCGGCTGCGCTACGGCTCGCCGCCGAACTCGCCGGACAGATCGAAAGCCTGGGACACTGATGCGCACAAAGATCGTCATTGTCGGCTCCGGACCGTCCGGGCTGCTGCTTGGCCAGCTTCTCGGCACCATTGGCGTCGAGACGGTGATCCTCGAACGTTCGAGCCGGCAGCATGTGCTTGGCCGGGTGCGGGCAGGGGTGCTCGAACAAGGCACCGTCGAGTTGCTCGAAGAGGCGGGCGCAGCTGTAAGGCTGCATGCCGAGGGCCTGCTGCATGCCGGCATCTCGCTTGCGTTCGGCGGCGGCCTGCACCGGCTCGACCTCACGGCACTGACCGGCGGCAAGCATGTCACCGTCTATGGTCAGACCGAAGTGACGCACGATCTGATGGACAAGCGCGAGGCGGCCGGGCTGACCACCGTCTATGAGGCGGCCAACGTCGCGCTGCATGGTTTCGATGGCGAAGCGCCCTACGTCACCTACGACAAGGATGGCGTCAGCCATCGCATCGACTGCGACTTCATCGCCGGCTGCGACGGCTATCACGGCGTCAGCCGCAAGTCGGCGCCTGGGCGGGCGCTGAAAACCTTCGAGCGGACCTATCCCTTCGGCTGGCTCGGCGTGCTGGCCGAAGTGCCGCCGGCCGATCACGAACTGGTCTACGCCAACCATGAGCGGGGCTTTGCGCTGTGCTCGATGCGGTCGACGCATCGCAGCCGCTACTATGTGCAGGTCCCGGCTGACGAACAGGTCGACGCCTGGAGCGACGGTCGCTTCTGGGACGAATTGCGCAGTCGCCTGCCGGAACAGACCGCAGCCGCGGTCGTTACCGGCCCGTCCTTCGAAAAATCGATTGCGCCGCTGCGCTCCTTCGTCGCCGAGCCGATGCGCTTCGGCCGGCTGTTCCTGGTCGGCGACGCCGCCCATATCGTGCCGCCGACGGGCGCCAAGGGGCTCAACCTTGCCGCCAGCGATGTGCGCTATCTCTTTGCCGGGCTTCGCGAATTCTATCTGGACAAATCACCAAGCGGGCTCGACGCTTATTCAGCCAAGGCGCTGGCCAGAGTGTGGAAGGCGGTGCGCTTCTCCTGGTGGATGACGACGATGCTGCACCGCTTTCCCGATACGGGCGAGTTCGGCCAGCGCATCCAGGAAGCCGAGCTCGACTATCTCGTGCATTCGCAGGCGGCGTCGACCGCGCTGGCGGAGAACTATGTCGGTTTGCCCTATTAAGGGCAGTGCGATCTCAAACCCGTTCGAGCGCCACTGCGATGCCCTGGCCGACGCCGATGCACATGGTGGCCAGCGCATAGCGGGCGCTGCGCTCGCGCAGTTCCAGCGCCGCGGTGCCAGTGATACGCGCGCCCGACATGCCCAAGGGATGACCAAGCGCGATGGCGCCGCCATTGGGGTTGACGTGCTCCGCAAAAACGGCGATGCCGATTTGGCGGAGCACGGCGATGCCTTGGGAGGCGAAGGCTTCGTTGAGCTCGATGACATCGAATTGCTGCGGCGTCAGGCCGAGGCGGGCGCAGAGCTTTTGTGTCGCCGGGGCAGGGCCTATGCCCATGATGCGCGGCGCCACGCCGGCAGCAGCGCCGCCGAGAACGCGGGCGATCGGCGTCAGGCCGTATTTTTTCACAGCCGCTTCGGAGGCGATGATCAGCGCCGCCGCGCCATCGTTGACGCCGGATGCGTTGCCGGCGGTGACCGTGCCACCTTGCCGGAACGGCGTCGGCAATTTGGCCAGCGACTCGACCGTGGTGCCGGCGCGCGGATGCTCATCCTTCGATACGATAATCGCGTCGCCCTTTTTCTGCGGGATCGTCACCGGGGTAATCTCCTTCGCCAGCCGGCCATTGGCCTGTGCCGCGACGGCCTTGTCCTGGCTGCGCACGGCAAAGGCGTCCTGGTCGGCGCGCGACACTGAAAAATCCTCGGCGACGTTCTCGCCGGTCTCCGGCATGGAATCGACGCCATATTGTTTCTTCATCAGCGGGTTGATGAAACGCCAGCCGATGGTGGTGTCATGGATCTCGGCATGGCGTGAAAAGGCGGTCTCGGCCTTGGGCATGACGAAGGGCGCGCGGCTCATCGATTCGACGCCGCCGGCGATCATCAACTCGGCTTCGCCCGCCTTGATGGCGCGGGCGGCAATGGTGAGCGCGTCCATGCCGGACCCGCAGAGGCGATTGACGGTCGAGCCTGAAATTTCCTTCGGCAGTCCGGCCAGGAGCAGCGACATGCGGGCTACATTGCGGTTGTCCTCGCCGGCCTGATTGGCGCAGCCATAGACGACGTCGTCGACAGCCTGCCAGTCAATGCCGGCATTGCGCTCGACCAGCGCCTTCAGCGGGATGGCGCCAAGATCGTCGGCCCGCACCGACGACAGCGATCCGCCGAAACGGCCGATCGGGGTGCGGATGTAATCGCAGATGAATGCCTCGGTCATGTCATGCGGCCTTTTCTTTTCCGCTTCCCTCATGCGCCGCCTTGGTGCGGGCCTGCAGGTCGCGCAATGTCGTCAGCTCGAGTTCCGTCGGCGCCGGCGTTTCGTGAAGCGCCTCGGCGAACTTTACGATCCAGCCACAGCTGTCCTGCACCTGCTGCCGCGTTGCGCCGGGATGCAACGACACCACGGTGAATTCCTTGCTCACCGGATCTGGCTTCCAGATGGCAAGGTCGGTGATCAGCAGCGTCGGCCCTGATGTCTCGATGCCTAGGCGCTGGCGGTGATCGCCCCCATCGCCATGGCCGAAGGAGGTGAAGAAGTCGATCTTCTCGACCATGCCGCGCTTGGACTGCGCCATGGTGATGTAGATCTCCTTCGACGAGGTGGCGATCTCCGGCGCGCCGCCGCCGCCGGGCAGGCGGGTCTTGGGATGCGCATAGTCGCCGATGATGGTGGTGTTGATGTTGCCGAACTTGTCGAGCTGGGCGGCACCGAGGAAACCGATCGAAATGCGACCGCCCTGCAGCCAGTAGCGAAACATCTCCGGCACCGAGACGGTCGTGACGGCGGTATCGCAAAGTTCGCCGTCACCGACCGACAGCGGCAAAACATCGGGCGCGGTGCCGATGGTGCCGCTTTCATAGATCAGCGTGATGTCGGGCGCATGCGTCAGCCGCGCGACGTTGCAGGCGGCTGACGGCGCGCCAATGCCGACGAAGCAGACATCGTCGTTTTTCAGGGCTCGGCTGGCGGCAATCGTCATCATCTCATTGGGAGTAAAGCCGCTCATCCCGCGCTCCTCAGATGCTTTACGCGGCCGGCGAAATCGTCCGCCGTGCGATCGAGGACATTGGCCTGCATCCAGGTCTGGAATTTTTCACGGTCGGCGGCGATGTCGTCCCATTCGAGATAGGCGGCGTTGTCCCTGGCATAGTAGCCGTGCGTGTAGGAGGGATGCGAACCGCCTGATACCACCGAGATCGCAGCGATGGTCCAGCGCGGCAGCACGGTGAGGTTGGGATGCAGGTCGTCGAAATTGTCGACGACTTCCTCTACCGTCACCACGGCGCGCTTGGCCGCGAGCACCGCTTCCTTCTGGATGCCGATAATGCCTTCGACCAGAACATTGCCTTTTTTGTCGGCCTTCTGAGCGTGGATGAAGGTCACGTCCGGTCGGATGGAAGGAACGGCGGCAAGCACCTCGCCGGTGAACGGGCAGGTGACCGAGCGGATGTTGGGATTGACTGCCGCCAGCCCGGCGCCGCGATAGCCGCGGAACACCGCGCAAGGCAGGCCGGCAGCTCCCGCCTCGTAGGCGTTGGCCATGCCGGCATGGCTGTGCTCCTCGATCTCGATCGACCGGGGGAAGCCGTTCTCGATGGCGTCGCGGGCGCGGCGCAGCAGGCCGACGCCGGGATTGCCGACATAGGAGAAGATGATCTTCTTGGCCATGCCCATGCCGATCATCTGGTCGTAGATCAGGTCGGGGGTCATGCGGATGAGCGTCAGGTCGCGAAAGCCCTGGCGGATGGCCTCATGCGCCGCCGCCGTCGGGATCAGATGCGTGAAGCCTTCGAAGGCGACCGTATCGCCATCATGCAGGTTCTCAGCCACGGCCTGTTTGAGCGGCAGGAAATTGACCATCGCCAAGAACTCCGAAGTTCAAAAGTTCGTATTGCGAACATTTGTTTTGTATGAGATATTTTTACATCGCGCCGCCGAGACGAGTCAAGGCGGCGCATTGTCTTGCGGAGGCCGCATGGAGGACAAGGCAAAGACGCGCGACCATGTCGGCTCGCTGGAGCGCGGCCTTGCAGTCATGGAGATACTGGCCCGGCATCCGGCCGGGATGACGCTGACCGAAATGGCGGAGGAGGCGGGGCTGACCCGCGCCGGCGCGCGTCGCTTCCTGCTGACGCTGACCGCCACCGGCTATGCCACGCAATCCGGCCGGCAGTTTTCGCTGTCGCCGCGCCTGCTCGCCATCGTGCGCTCTTGGCTCGGCGGCGCCTCGCTGTGGACATTCGCGGCATCCATCATGCGCGACGTCGCGGGCCAATTCGACGAGGCCTGTAACGCGGCGGTGCTGTCGGGCGAGGAAGTCGTCTATGTCGCGCGCATTCCTGGCCGCCGCATCCTCAGCGTTTCGCTCGATGTCGGCACCAGGCTGCCGGCGCATTGCACCTCGATGGGGCGCGTCCTGCTTGCGGGGCTGGGCGCGGATGAGCTGAAGGCCTTGCTTGCAGAGGCGAGGATCGAACGGCGCACGCCGAAGACGATCACCAGCCGCGCCGCGCTGGCCAAGGCCATCGACGCGGCGAGGGCGGATGGCTTTGCCGTCGTCGATGAAGAGCTGGAACTTGGCCTGCGCTCGATAGCGGTGCCGATCTATGACCGCGCCGGCAAGACCGTGGCGGCGATCAACGTCTCGACGCAGTCGGCGCGGTTCTCCGTCGAGGCGATGGAGCGGGATATCCTGCCAGCGCTGCGGACGGCCAAGCAACGGATTGAGGAATTTTTCTTCGTGTGAGCGCAAGGCTAATCGCCTGAGGGAAGCGCTGCCCCCGCTCTGTCTCGGAGACGGGACACCCTGCGCGGTTAGCGTCGCCATGCGAACAAACGATGCCCGGGGCACCTCCTGAGCACAACGCATATGCGTGAATCCAAATATATCGTTGACGTCGCCCTTCAACTCCAATATCGAACAGGACTATACAGGTTTATTGAACAGGTACCCATATGAAGCGGCGCGCGGTTCAACTTTCTCCCGGCACGGGCAAGCCCGAGCAGATCGCCACCGTTCTCGAACATGAGATCCGCTCCGGCGTGCTTGGCTTCGGCGACCGCCTGCAAAGCGAGAACGAACTCGTCCAGCGCTTTTCCGTCAGCCGCAACACGGTCCGCAAGGGCCTCGAGGAGTTGTCCAGCCGTGGGCTGATCACGACCAAGGTCGGCATCGGCTCCTTCGTCACTTTCGACGGCAAGCCGGTCGATGACAGCATTGGCTGGTCGCGGGCGCTGGCCAATGCCGGCGCCAATGCCGAGACGCGGACGCTGCGGCTTGAAGTGATCGAGGATGCCGATCTTGCCGCGCTGCTTGGCATCGAAAGCCCGTTCTTCATCGCCGTCGACCGGGTGCGCACCAATGCTAGCGACGGCCATGCGATCTCCATCGAACGCAGCCGCCTGCCGCTGTCGCCCGAACTGGAGGACGTGCCGCTGCGCGGTCTGCGCGAAGGCTCGCTGCACCAGACGCTGCGCGGCGCCGGCCTCATCCCAGACCATGGCGAGGAATGGGTCGGCATCGAGATGCTGAATGCCGAAGACGCCGCCATTCTCGGCTGCCCGCAAGGCACGCCGTTCCTGCGCGGACGCCGGCTGACGCGTGCGGCCGACGACCGGCCGATCGAATATGTAACCAGCCTGCTCAACCCGGCGCATTTCGCGCTGCATATGAGGTTTTGAGCGATGCCGGACAGAACCAACGACATGCTCGATCGCGCCATGGGCGCGCTTGTCGGTGGGGCGCTCGGTGATGCGCTGGGCATGCCGACGCAGCTTCTGTCGCCGGCGCGGATCGCCGAGCTATACGGCCATGTCGAGGATTTCGTGGCGCCGTTTGCCGATCATCCGGTGTCGAAGGGGCTCGTTGCCGGCACCATCACCGACGATACCGAACAGGCCCTGCTGCTTGGTCGCATTCTCGTCGAGTCCGGCGACCGCTTCGATCATGCGCGCTGGGTGAACGCACTGCTCGACTGGGAGCGCGAGGTCAAGGCGCGCGGCAGCTATGACCTGCTGGGACCATCGACCAAGCGCGCCATCGACGCCATCAATGACGGCGTGCCGGCGGAAGAGGCGGGAAGCCGGGGCGACACCAATGGCGCGGCCATGCGCATCGCGCCGGTCGGCATCATGATGCCGCTGGAACCGCTCGACGCTTTCGTCGCCAAGGTCGCCGAAACTTGCCGTGCCACGCACAACACCTCGATCGCCATCGCTTCGGCCGCAGCAGTTGCCGCCGCCGCCAGCCACGGCGTCGCCGGTGGCGACTGGCGTGCCGCTTCCGACAGCGCGGTAGCAGCCGCGCGGCGAGGCGCCCGGCTCGGACATTGGGTGACTGGTGGCGATATCGCCGCGCGTATCGCCTGGGCGCAGGAGCTCGTGCGCGGCAAGACCATGCGGGATGCGATCGGGCTCATCACCGATCTCGTCGGCACCGGTGTGGCCAGCCAGGAGTCCGTGCCGGCAGCTTTCGCCGTGCTTGAAGTCGCGCAGGGCGATCCCTGGCAAGCGGCAATCATCAGCGCCAATCTCGGCGGCGACACCGACACGATCGGCGCGATTGCCTCAGGCATGGCCGGCGCCTGCGTCGGCTTTTCGCAACTGCCGCAACAACACATTGCCGGGCTCGTCGGCATAGATATGGGGGAGGTGCGCTCGCTTGCCGAAGACCTCGTCGCGGCGCGCACGGCAAAGGCCAGCAAGGATGCCGCGGCATGAGTGGGCGTCTGGTCCATATCGGCAGCGCCGTCGTCGACTATGTCTACCGCATCGACGCCTTGCCGGCGCCGGGCTGCGAGAAGACCGCGTCGAGCTTTGCGCAGGTCGCCGGCGGCGGCTTCAACATGATGGTCGCGGCCAGCCGCACCGGCATGACGGTGGTGTTCGGCGGCCAGCTCGGCAGCGGACCGAATGGCGATTTTTTGCGCACCGCGTTTGCGGCCGAAGGCATCATAACGCTGACGTCGCCATCGCCGGTCATGGACAGCGGCAATTGCGTCGCCATGATCTCCGGCGATGCCGAGCGCACCTTCGTGTCGTGGCCCGGTGCGGAGAGCATTCTCAGCCTCGAGATGATGAGGCCCGTGGTGGTCACGTCTGATGATTGGGTGTTCACGTCAGGCTACACGCTGAGCTATCTCGGAAGCCACAACGCGCTGACCGACTGGATCGAGGCGCTGCCAGAAAACATTCCCTTCGTTTTCGATCCAACGCCGGTCATCGCGGATATCCCACGTCCCATCCTGTCGCGGGTACTTGCCCGTACGACATGGCTGAGCTGCAACATGACGGAAGCGGTCGAGATCGCTGGGCAAGGCGATGTCGAGGCACTCGCCGCCCGGCTGCTCGCCGACCACTGCCCAAAGGCCGAAGGCGTCGTTATCCGCGCCGGCGCCAAGGGCTGTTTCGTGAGGTTGGTCAATGGCGAGACGCAGACCATTGCCGGCTTCAAGGTCGATGCCATCGACACCAATGGCGCCGGCGACACCCATATCGGCGGTTTCGTCAGTGCACTCTCGCGCGGCGTGCATCCCTTCGAGGCGGCGCGCTATGCCAATGCGGCGGCAGCACTTTCCGTCACCCGCCACGGCGGCTCATCGGCGCCGACCGACAGCGAGATCCAGACTTTCCTGAGCCAGGCCGCCACGGGCGAGCCGGGCCAGAACCAGAAGGCCCATCAGACAGCCTGACCCGCCAAGCGGGCAAACAAGAGAGGAACGAACATGCGCATGCCAAGACTGACTGCCCTGCTGACGGCGACCGCCGTCATCACCTCCGCGCTCACGCTGGCCGCCAGTGCCGCCGAAGTGCATGTGCTCAACTGGAAGGGCTACGGCGCCGACGAGCCGTGGGCGATCGAAGCCTTCGAAAAGGCGACCGGCAACAAGGTCGTCAACGACTTCTTCAATTCCGAACAGGAAATGCTGACCAAGATCCGCACCAATCCGGGCCTCTATGACGTGGTCATGATCAACGCCGCCTTCAACGATCAGGCGATGGCGGAAAAGCTGATCCAGCCGATCGATGTCTCGAAGCTGCCGAACTATGCCGACATCAGCAAGGACAAGGCGCAATCGCCGATGCTCGACCATGACGGCAAGGTCTATGGCGTGCCGTGGGTGTGGGGCCTGACGGCGCTGGCAATCAACGAAAAGTCCTTCGACAAGCCACCGACCTCGATCGCCGAAATGTGGGACCCAGCGCATAAGGGCCGGGTCGTCATTCGCGACGACGCTGTCGAAGCGGTGCAGTTCGGCGCCATCGCCACCGGTCAGAATATCAACGACATCAAGGATATGGAAGCGGTCAAGGCGAAGCTGACCTCGCTGATGCCGCAGATCAAGACGTTCTGGAGCTCGGAGAACGACTGGAACCAGATGGTCGCCTCCAACCAGATCGACATCGGCACCTATTGGAGCGGCTCGGCCGACCGTGCCAAGACGCATTTCAAGCTGCCGGTCTCGCTGGTCGTTCCGCAGGAAGGCGCCGTCGCCTGGCTCGACGCGTTCTCTATTCCCGTGGGCTCGAAGAATGTCGAGGGTGCGCAGGCCTTCATCAACTGGACGATCGATCCGAAATTCTATGTCGAATGGGTCACCAAGGTCGGCGCGCCGGTGTCGGCCAACACCAAGGCGGTGGAAGCGCTGCCTGAAGACTCCTTCAACCGCAAGGTGATGGGCGATCCCGAGGTGGCCAAGCGCATCCAGTTCCAGGCGCCGATCACCGACGCGCAGCGCGAGGCCTATCTGGCGCTGTGGCAGCAGCTCAAAGTCGACGTGAAGTAACGCTCACGTCCGGACCAGCCGGCGGTTGGCGCCGGCTGGCCCTTCAATCCTGGGGAGGAGGGTATCATGGCAGTACAGGGTGCGGTCGCGTCGCGCAGCGGGCTGAGATCGGCCCTGCCGCTGCTGGCGCCGGCCTATCTCTGGCTGACGGTGGCGATCTTCCTGCCGCTCTCGGCCATGGTATTCTTCTCCTTCATGACCGACCTGCCGCTGTCGGGAAAGCCGTGGGCGTTCACCCTTGGCAATTACGCCGCCTTCTTCTCGCAGAGCCTGTACCTGACGCTGCTGCTCGCTTCGCTGCGGCTCGGCCTCGAAGTGACTTTGTGGTGCGTCGTCATCGGCTACCCCGCCGCCTATGTGCTGGCCAAGGTGCTGAAGGGGCGCAGCCGCGAGGCGATCTTCCTGCTGGTCATCCTGCCGTTCTGGTCGAACGGGCTGGTGCGCATCTTCTCCTGGGCGATGGTGCTGCGCGAGGGCGGCATCCTCGACACGGCGCTCAACGCCGTGCTGCCGTTCAAGATCAACATCGACCTGATGTATTCCTATCCCGCAATCATCATCGGCCTGGTGCACTCCTACGTGCCTTATATGGTGCTGACCTGTTATCTCACTTTGCAGGCCATCGACGACTCGCTGATCGAGGCCGGACGTTCGCTCGGCGCCTCGCGGCTGCAGGTGCTGAAGCGGGTGATCATCCCGCTGTCGATGCCTGGCCTGGTGGCAGGTGCGGCACTGATCTTCGTGCCGGTCGTCGGCTCGTTCATGGAGCCGCGCATTCTCGGCGGCCGCACCGGCACGTTCTACGGGACGGTGATCGAGGACCAGTTCGTCGCCGTCTTCAACTGGCCGCTGGGGGCGGCGCTTTCCTTCATCCTGCTGGCGGTGGTGCTGGTGATCCTGGCGGTTGCCTCGCCGGTGCTGCGGAGGGCTGCTTGATGATGACGACCCGCATCCTCGAAGGACTAGGCCGCTTCTACATCGGACTGCTGCTCGCCTTCCTCTATCTGCCGATCATCATCATGGCGCTGATGTCGTTCAACGTCTCGCCCTTCTACCAATTGCCGTTCGAATGGACGACGGAATGGTATGCCTCGCTCTGGCAGAACGACCAGCTGATCGCGGCCACCTGGAACAGCCTCGAGATCGCGGTCATCACCACGCTCATCTCAGTGGTGCTTGGCTCGGCCGCTTCGCTAGCGCTGTTCCGCTATGATTTCCGCGGCAAGAAAGTGCTGCAGGCGCTGCTGTTTCCGCCAATCGCCATTCCGTGGCTGATCACCGGCACGGCGATGCTGATCTTCTTCTTCGGCGTCGGCATTGGCCGCGGCCTGTTCGCCATCCTGCTCGGCCATGTGGCGCTGGCGCTGCCCTATGTCATCGTCGTCGTCTCGGCCCGGCTGCAGACTTTTGCACCGGAGCTGGAAGAGGCGGCGCGCTCGCTCGGCGCCAACCAGTGGCAAGTGACGAGGCGTGTGACGCTGCCGTGGATCATGCCCGGCGTCATTGCCGGCGGCTTGTTCGCATTTGCCGTGTCGTTCGACCAGTTCGTCGTCTCCTACTTCCTGGCGACCCCGGGGCAGACGACGCTGCCGGTCGAAATCTACGCCGCGATCCGCAAGGGGTTCACGCCCGAGATCAACGCGGTCTCGACCATCATCATCGTCGTGTCGATGGCGCTGATGCTGCTCACGGCGCGCTTCTTCAAATTCGGCGGAGAGAAATAATGGCCGGCGTGCAGGTATCGAACGTCTCGCGCAGTTTTGGCGCGCACAAGGCGCTGGACGACGTCTCCATCGATTTCGCCGATGGCGGCTTTTATGCGTTGCTCGGCCCATCGGGCAGCGGCAAGACCACGCTGCTTCGCCAGATCGCCGGCTTCGACTTTCCCGATACTGGCCGCATTGCCATTGGCGGCGAGAGTGTGGAACGCGTGCCGGTCGAAAAGCGGCGCATCGGCATGGTGTTCCAGAACTATGCGCTGTTTCCCAATATGAGCGTTGCCGACAATGTCGCCTTCGGCCTGTCGGTGCGCGGCGAAACGAAAGCGACGATCGCCACCGAAGTGCAGCGCGCGCTCGATCTCGTCCAACTCGGGAAGCTCGGCGAGCGCCGGCCGCACCAGCTCTCCGGCGGCCAACGCCAGCGTGTGGCGCTGGCGCGCGCCATCGTCACCAAGCCGCGCGTGCTGCTGCTCGACGAGCCGCTCGGCGCGCTCGACAAGGCGCTGCGCGTTGACATGCAGATCGAGCTGAAACGCATCCAGCGCGAGGTCGGCATCACCACCATCTTCGTCACCCACGACCAGGAAGAGGCGCTGACGATGAGCGACCGCATCGGCATCTTGCGCGACGGCAAGCTCGTGCAGGAAGGGCCACCGGAGGAGATCTACAACCGGCCGAAGAGCGAGTTCGCCGCCACCTTCCTTGGCGACGCAAACATTTTTCGCGGCGATGCGACCGGCAACGGCATCCGGCTGCCTGACGGCACGGCGATCGCCGCCGGGGTGGGTGATCGGCTTGCCGCCGGTACGAAGGCCAGCTGCGCCGTGCGTCCCGAACGCATTCGCATCGCGACCGATGCCGGGGTTGCGGATGCGGCCAATGCCAACGCTCTGAAGGGCCAGATCTCCAAGCGCATCTTCGCCGGCAACAACAGCACCTATTTCGTCGAGCGCGCCGGCCAGACGCTGAAGGTCATCGTCCAGAATACCGGCAATGACCGGCTGGCCGAGGGCCAGGATGTAATGCTCAGCTGGTCGCCGGAAAGCACTGTGCTGATTGCCGCAAACTAGTTCGCACCGTCACCCCGGCATGGTTCTGATGGGAATTGATGGAGCGGACCTTGGCTGATCGACGGGCCATGGCGTTATATCCGTCCTCCAGGGAGGAATGGATGGCAGGCCAGGGTTTCGAGCCGGATGTAAGGGTTCGCACCAGCGAATACCGGATCGGCTGCATCGGCGCCGGCATGATCATGGCCGAATGCCATCTTGCCGCCTATGCGCAGGCCGGTTTCCCAGTCGTTGCCATCGCTTCGCGCACCAAGGCCAGCGCCGAGAAGGTAGCTGCACGCTGGAGCATTCCGACCATCCACGACACACCGGAACAGCTGATCGAGGATTCCGAGGTCGAGATCGTCGACCTTGCCTTTCCGCCCGACCAGCAGCCGGCGCTGATCCGCCATGCGCTGAAGCAGCCTCACATCAAGGCGATCCTGGCGCAGAAGCCACTGGCGCTGTCGGTCGATGAAGCCGTGAAGCTGCGCGACGAGGCAGCCAAGTCAGGCAAGATCCTCTCGGTCAACCAGAACATGCGCTACGACCAGTCGATGCGCGTCCTGAAGCAGATCATCGACAGCGGCGCGCTGGGCGACATCGTCTTTGCGCAGATCGACATGCATGCGATCCCGCACTGGCAGACTTTCCTTCAGGACTACGACCGGCTGACGCTCGCCAATATGAGCGTGCATCATCTGGACGTGCTGCGCTTCCTGTTCGGCGATCCCTCGGAAATCACCACGCTGACGCGCAAGGATCCGCGCACGACATTCGACCATTCAGACGGCATCACCGTCTCGACGCTGCGCTTTCCCTCCGGCGTGCTCGCCGTGTCGCTGGAGGATGTCTGGTCCGGACCGCGCCAGGAGGGCTATGAGGACGACCAGCACATCAACTGGCGCGTCGACGGCACCAAGGGTGTCGCCAAAGGCACGATCGGCTGGCCGAAAGGCGTGGCCTCGACGCTGACCTATGCGTCGACCAAGACGACCGGCGGCGAATGGGTCAGCCCGAGCTGGGACACGATGTGGTTCCCGCATGCCTTCATCGGCGTGATGGAGCAATTGCAGCATGCGGTGAAGACAGGCGCGCCGCCGGCGCTCTCCGTCGCCGATAACGTCAAGACAATGGCACTGGTCGAGGCGGGCTACCGCTCGATGGCGCAAGGCCGCACCGTCAAACTGTCCGAGATATCGATCGACTGAACATGCCGCCGAATAGTGTGGCGGCTGAATCGCTTACCGGGAGGAGTTCACATCATGATGCAGGCAGGTATCTTCACCGGCTATTTCCCCTATGAGCTCGCGGAGGCCGCCCGCCGCATCCGTGCACTCGGCTTCAACACAGTGCAGCTCGACATGCATTTCAGGGATGTCGATCTCACGGCCGGGCAGATCACCGGGGACAAGGCGAGGACAGTGCGCGACACGTTTCGCGACCACAATCTGCCGGTCTGCTGCATCTCGGGCTACACCAACATCATCCATCCCGACAAATCCGAGCGCGAGAAGCGCGTCGGCTATCTCAAGGAAATCATCCGCAATGCGCGCGACTTCGGCTCGCCCTACGTGATCTCGGAGACCGGCACCTACAACACCGAATCCGACTGGGTGCATCATCCCAAAAACAAGACCGAGGAAGGCTTCGAGGAATGCCGCAAGGTGATCTCGGATCTTGCCCAGACGGCTTACGACCATGGCGCGGTGTTCCTGCTCGAAACCTATGTCAACAATGTCGTCGGTTCGGTCGAGGAGACGGTCAAAATGTTCGCGCAGGTCGACCATCCGGGCCTCGGCCTGCTGATGGATCCGACCAATTATTTCGAGGCGCACAATATCGACCGCATGGACCAGGTGCTGAACCAGGTGTTCGACACGCTGGCCGACAAGATCCGCATCGCGCACGCCAAGGACGTCAAGCGCTCAGGCAGCGACAAGACCGAGAAGCATGCCGATATCGGCGACGCGGACGCGCATGAGGGGCTGACCTTCCGCGGCGTCGGCGAGATCGAGCTGCCGGCGCCCGGGCTGGGATCGCTGAATTACGATCTCTATCTGCAGCGGCTCAGTGAGAAGCACCCGAACATCCCTGTTATCATCGAGCATCTGACCGAGGACGACGTGCCGCGGGCGAAAACATTTCTCGACGGGAAGTTCCGCGCCAACGGGCTTTGAGGTAGGCGAGACGGTGATGGCGACGGCGGCCAAGACAAAGCGCGATTACGGCCTGGTCGGCGAAAGCACCCGCCGGGCGATCGAGACCGGGCTGGCCTCGGCCGAGTGGTATCACACCGACGTGCCGCGCAAGGCAATGAAGGAAATGATGCAGCGCTCCGACGGGCCGGCGATCCGCGATACAGTGATCTGGATCGCAGCCATCCTGGGCTCGGCCGCCGGCATCGTGTGGTTCTGGGGCACGTGGTGGGTGGTGCCGTTCCTGCTCGTCTATGGCGTGCTCTATGGATCGTCGAGCGATTCGCGCTGGCACGAATGCGGCCATGGCACCGCCTTCCGCACACGCTGGATGAACGATGCGATCTACGAAATCGCCAGCTTCATGGTGGTGCGCAATCCGGTGCAATGGCGCTGGAGCCATGCGCGGCATCACACCGACACGATCATCGTCGGCCGTGACGCCGAGATCGCGGTAATGCGGCCGCCAAATCTGGTCAAGGCGGCGCTTGCCTTCACCGGCATTCTCGATTTCCGTTATTCGCTGCCGATCCTGGCGCGCCAGGCGTTGGGCAAGCTGTCGGACGACGAAAAGAGCTACATTCCTGAGACCGAACAGGGCAAGGCCATCACGGCGGCGCGCTGGCATGTCGCCGTGTACGTTGCGACGATCGCCCTCGCGATCGCGCTGGGTTCATGGCTGCCGCTGGTGCTGATCGGCCTGCCGCGTTTTTATGGCAGCTGGCACATGGTTCTGACCGGCCTGCTGCAGCATATCGGGTTGGCCGACAATGTCGTCGACCACCGGCTGAACACGCGCACCGTCTACATGAACCCGGTCAGCCGCTTCATCTACTGGAACATGAATTACCACGTCGAGCATCACATGTTTCCGATGGTGCCCTACCATGCGCTGCCGAGGCTGCACGAGCTGGTCAAGCACGACCTGCCGGCGGCGAACCCGTCCATGTGGCATGCCTATCGCGAGGTCTGGCCGGTGCTGCTGAAGCAGCTGCGGTACGAGGATTATTTCCTCAAGCGCGAATTGCCGCCGACGGCGCGGCCCTATCGCGGTGAATTTCACGAGCTCGATATGTCGGCGGCGGCCGAGTAGCGAATAAACCACCCGCCTTCTATCCGGCCTGTTACGGGGCCGGTAAGGTGACCGGGAAAAGCAACCAGCCAACAGGGACATCCCGATGAGCCGAAAGAGACCGACCGTCGCCGATCTGCGCGCCATGAAGGGCAAGCGCCAGCTGACCATGCTGCGCGTCCTGACCATGGACGAGGCCGAGGCTGCCGAGCGGGCAGGGGTCGATATCGTCTCGGTGCCGCCCGAGCTGGTGCTCAACCCTGAGTATCGCGATGCGGCGCCCAGCCTGTTCACCATGCCGGGCGAGAATTTTTATGAGATCGGCACGGCGGACGATTTCCTGCGCTGGGCGTTCCGGCTCTACAAGGCCGGCGCCGACGCCGTTTATTGCAGCGCCGGTTTCGCCACCGTGAAGCGGCTCGCCGACGACGCGATCCCCGTCATCGGCCATGTCGGCCTCATTCCGTCCCGCGCCACCTGGACCGGCGGCTTCAAGGCCGTCGGCAAGACCGCCGACACCGCCATGCAGATTTTTGAGGCGGTCAAGCAGTATGAGGCCGTTGGAGCTCTCGGCGCCGAGATCGAAGTGGTGCCGATCGAGGTGGCGAAGGCGATCTCGGAACGGACCTCGCTGATCATGCTGTCGATGGGTGCGGGCACCGGCTGCGACGCGCAATATCTGTTTGCCGACGATATTCTTGGCCAGAACCGGGGCCACATGCCGCGCCATTCCAAGGTCTACCGCAACTTCGCCGCCGAGTACGATCGTCTGCAGGCGGAACGCGTCGCGGCGTTTTCCGAGTACGTTGCCGACGTCGATAGCGGCGCCTATCCGGAAGACAGGCATGTCGTGCGCATGGATCCGGCCGAGCTCAGCCTGTTCATGAAACGGGTGGACGCAAAGGGCTAACTACTCGGCCTCCTTGCCGATCATCGCTGCACCTTGCCATGTTCCGTCAGCGAGCATGGCATGGAGCACCTCGGCATCCGTTCCCAGCGGCCGGTCCTCCCTGAGCATCGCTACATGCGCGCGCACCGCGGTATGGACCGCTGCTGTGCCGGGCGCCAGCTTGAGACCGTCGCGCAGGTCCACGGCCTGTGCGGCGGCCATCAGTTCGAAGGCGATCAGCCGTCGCCACAGCGCGATCATCCCGGCGCATTTCGACACGGCAAGCGGCGTCTGCGTGGCGTGGTCCTCTACGCCTTCGGACACGGCCAGGAAATCCAGCATCACCGGATTGGCCTTGTGGCGGATGCCGGCCAGGATTGCCGTTGCGGTCTTTTGCAGCGGCACGAAACCGGCCGAGGCGCCGCCGACCGGTGACAAATATTTTGGAAGGCCGTTGCGGCCGGAGCCGGCGAGCTGGATGAAGCGGGCAACGCTTGCCGCGGCACATTGCGCGATCGCCAGGCCGAGCGTCTCGAAGGCAAGCGCCAGCGATGCGGTGTGGAAATTGCCGGTCGACAGAACCAGCCCGTCATCGCCCAGCACCAGCGGATTGTCGGCGGCGGCATTGAGTTCGATCTCCAGCGCCAGCCGCGCCTGATCGATCGCCTGGATCAATGCACCATGGATCGACGGCATGCAGCGGATCGACAACGGGTCCTGCAAGGTGGTCGGCGCCGGCTCCTCGTCACGGGCAAGCAGGTCGCGCAGGCCCTTGGCCGCGAGTTGCTGGCAGGCTGCCGGCCGCGCCAGATGCAGGCGCGGATCGAGGATGGTGCGGTTGGCGCCAAACCCTTCCATGGTCAGCGCGCCGGCCTGCTGCTGTTGCGCAAAGGCCGACAGCGCGTCGGCCAGTACCAACGCGCCAGTGCCGGCTGATACCGCCGAGGCGTTGATCAGCGACAGGCCGTCTTTCGGCGCCAGGCTGATCGGAGCCAACCGCGCCATCATCAACGCCTTGGCCGCCGGCATGCGCCGACCCTGATAGTCAGCTTCGCCGTCGCCGGTCAGCAGACGGGCGAGCGCCGCCATCAGCACGAGATCGCCGGCGCCGATCGAGCCCAACTGCGGCATTACCGGATGCACGCCTGCATTGAGCGCATCGACAAGGGCGGTGAAAGCCGCCGGCGAAATGCCGGAGCCGCCGACTGCCAGCATCGCTGCGCGCGCTAGCATGGTCGCCCGCACCGCCTCTTGGGGCAACGGTTCGCCGACAGCGCCGCTTCGCCCTTCCAGCAACTGGCGCTGGAAGGCGCTGGCATCGCCCTCGACCGATGTGCCGAGATTGGCGCCGAGCCCGGTGTTGAGCCCATAGATTTGCTGACCGGACGCGGCGACCTGATCGAGCACTTTTCGCGCTTTGTCGAGCCTCTCGATGACTGTCGGTTCAACCTCGACCTTGCGGCCGCCGCGGGCGACCTGCGCAACGTCCTCGACGCTGACGCCGGCGCCGGTGAGGACGAGCGCGCTCATGCGAAGCGCAGCCTCTGGCCGATGCCTTTATCAGCAGCCTTGGCCAGCATCGCCTTGCCCAGCGCAATGTCGGACAGCGACAGGCCGCGATGCCAGAACAGGATCGTCTCGTCGTCGCTCTGGCGTCCCGGCTTGAGACCGGCAGCGATCTGGCCGAGCTCGGCGTGCAGCGTCGCTTCGCTCAGCCGCCCGGTCTCGACATGGGCGCGCAGCGAGCCGAACTTGCCGCCTTTGCACTGGCCCCAGTCGTCGACGACCATTTTCTGCATGATGTCGGTCAATGACAGCTCCACCGCGCTCATCGTACCATAGGGCACGACCAGCGCACCGGGCTTGATCCATTCGGTCTTGAGCAGCGGCTGCGGCTCCGGCAGCCGCGAGGCCTCGACGACGATGTCGGCGCCCTTGATGCAGCTTTCCCAGTCGGCAACCGCGGTAACTTTCTTGCCGAGATCGGCCGAGAGTTTGGCGGCGAAGCCGTCGCGGCTTTCCGGGCGGCGCGAATGGACGCGGATCTCGTCGAAGTCGAAGAGATGGTCGAGCAGGCGCACATTCCAATAGGCGGTGCCGCGCGCGCCGATATGGGCCAGCACCTTGGAGTTCTTGCGCGCCAGATGTTTGGCGCCAATGGCGGTGACGGCGCCGGTGCGCATGTCGGTGATGACGGTGGCGTCGAGAATGGCGCGCGGCGTGCCGGTGCGCGGATCGAACAGGTTCAAAATGCCAAATTCTGAAGGGAGCCCGTGCAGATAGTTGTCGACATAGTCGCCGACGATTTTCACGCCCGCCGTATCGAGCGGCGCAACGTAGCCGCGCAGAACGTTGAAATGGCCATGGAAGGAAGGGGCGGGTTCAAGATGGACGCGCGGCTCGATCACCGTCTGGCCATTGCCTTGCGCGATAAGCCCGGCTTCGACAGCGGCAATGATTTCGCCGTCGGTCATCTCCAGGGCTTCGATATCGAGGCCATTGAGGTAGTCGATATAGATAGGCTTCATGCAATGTCCTTGGCCGCCCGCCCATCCATAACAGGCTGCGAGCCGACACGGAAGTTTGTTGGATAAGCTCTGGACGGGGCCAGCCATATGCTGTTCAACGCGGTTCGCCATGACTGCCGTTCCCGACACCGAGGCCTCCGCCGTAACCGCCAGCAATGCGCGGCGCGTGGCGTTGATCGTTGCCATCGCCTTTTTCATGCAGCTGCTGGATTCGACGATCATCTCGACCTCGCTGCCGCAGATGGGACAATCCTTCGGCGTGCCGGCGGTGGCGATGAGCATCGGCATCACCGCCTATATGCTGACCATGGCAGTGTTCGTGCCGCTGTCGGGCTGGCTTGCCGACCGCTTCGGCGCGCGCAACATCTTCCTGCTGGCGATCGTACTGTTCACGCTGGCCTCGCTGGCCTGCGGCTTCTCGCAAAGTCTGCCTCAGTTCGTTGCCGCTCGCGTCGTGCAAGGCCTTGGCAGCGCGCTGATGACGCCGGTCGGGCGAATTCTGGTGCTGCGCAATGCGTCGAAATCGGAGCTGCTCAACGCCACGGCGCTGATCACCTGGCCGGCGTTGTTTGCGCCCGTGGTCGGGCCGGTGCTTGGCGGCTTCATCACAACCTATCTCTCCTGGCACTGGAATTTCTTCATCAACGTCCCGCTTGGGCTCGTCGGGCTGGCGCTGGTCGCGCGCTTCATTCCGGGCGACCGCGCGGCCGATCCCAAGCCGCTGGATTGGCCGGGGTTTTTCCTCACGTCGCTGGGGCTCGCGCTGCTGCTCTACGGCCTTGAGCGCATCGCACATCCGGAAGACGGCGCCTTGCCCGCCGTGCTGCTGGTTGCCGCCGGCATCGTCATCGGCTGGCTGGCGGTGCGGCATCTCCGGCGCGCGCCGCATCCGCTGCTCGATCTCAGCGCGTTCAGGGTGCAGACCTTCGCCATCTCTACGCTTGCCGCCGGCACCATTTTTCGCGTGGCGATCAACGCCACGCCGTTCCTTTTGCCGCTGCTGTTTCAGGTCGGCTTTGGCCTTTCGCCGGTCGATGCCGGCTTGATGATCCTGGCCTATTTCCTCGGCAATCTCGGCATGAAGACGGTGACGACGCCGACGCTGCGGCGCTTTGGTTTTCGCACGGTCATGGTCGTCAACGGCCTGATCGCCTCGGCCTCGATCATGGCCTGCGCGGCGATCTCGCCGGAGACGCCGCAGGCGCTGGTGGTAGCGCTGATGCTGATCGCCGGCCTGACGCGCTCGATGCAGTTCACAGCGCTGAATACTCTGGCCTTCGCCGATATCGATGCGGCGCAGCGCAGCTCGGCGGCAACTTTGTCGTCCATGCTGCAGCAGATGTCGATGCTGTTCGGCGTAGCGGTGGCGGCTGCCATTCTGAACCTGTCGCAGATCGTCAGGCACCGGCCGGCGCTCGACCTCGTCGATTTTCGCATCGCCTTCCTGGTCATCGGCGCCATCGGGCTGGCGGCGGCGTTGCGGTTCCTCGTGCTGCCGCCCGGTGCAGGCGCCGAAGTTTCAGGCCACACGTCCAGGACCTGAATTCGCAATTTTCGCCGCTCAGGCGGCAATTAATTCCGCCTTGTGCTTTCGCCTCAGAACGGCACCTTCGCGCATACGCGCAATGGTGCAACCAAATGCCAAAAGCGCAGTCTTTTCCTAGGATTGCGCCAGTTCTAGCAATCGGTGCGTCCACTGGAAGATTATCACTGCCAACGGGTGTTCCGAGCGCGGATTCATTTGACGAAGCGGCGCCGAGCCGATTAGCTTTCTTCGGAAGGGGTGGCAGAGCTGCCATCGGGGCGAATGCAGACATGAACACGATTGGCTGGCCAAATGTCAGGAGCCTGAATCAGGAAGGCATTGTCTTTGCCATCGCCGTGGTGCTGTTCGTCGCCGCTGCCATTGGGCTGCCTGGTTTCATCGCTGCCAACAATCTCGTTGCCATCGTCCGCTCGGTGTCGGTGCTGGGCATTTTGGCGCTCGGCATGGCGGTCGTCATAATCGGCAGGGGCATCGACCTGTCGGCGGTGGCGATCATGGCGATGTCGGTCGCCTGGTATCTACAATTGCTCAACGCCGGAACGCCTGATGGGCTCGCCTTCGCCTATGTGCTGGCAGGCGTGCTCGCCATCGGCCTGCTCAACGGTTTTCTCGTCGCTTATGCCGACGTGCCGGCGATCTTCGTGACGCTGGCGACCGGCTCCTTCGTCTTCGGCTATGTCCGCTCGCAACTGATCACACAGGATGCGGTGCCGGTGCCTCAGGGCCATTGGGTGGAGTTGCTCGGCGGCCTGCGTTTCCTCGACATTCCGATCGAAGTGTTCGTCTTCGCCGGGCTCGCCTTCCTGTTCTTCCTGTTCCTGCGCTACACCAAATGGGGCCGCTACATCTATTTCGCCGGCGACAATCCGGTCGCCGCGCGCAACATCGGCATTCCGGTGCGGCCAATGCTGGTGCTGCGTTATGTGGTTTCGGCCTTCGTCGCGCTGATCGCCGGCCTGCTGACGGCGTCGAGCCTGCACTCGATCAACACCCGCGTCGTCAACTCGACGCTGCTCTATGACATCGTGCTGGTGGCGGTGATCGGCGGCATCGGCCTGTCCGGCGGGCGGGGCGGAGTGCGCAATGTGCTGGTGGGCGCTGCACTGATCGGCATCCTGTCGAACGCGATGACCATCATCGACATTCCGCTGCTCTATCAAAACCTGATCAAGGCGGCGATCCTGCTCGGAGCCATCATCGTCGACGGCATCATCAATCCGCGTGACGAACAGACCGCGCAGCAGGGCGACATCTAAGGGGTACCCGACCGGGTCATGCCGACCGGCCGGCAATAAGTGAAAAACAGAGGATGTGACATGAAACTGATCAGAACACTGATGGCGGCCGCCACGGCGCTTGCCGCTACCGCCTTCGTCGCGCCGACCTTCGCCGCCGACGATCCGGGCCCGGCCGCATACGCGCAGGCGCTCAAGGGCAAGCGCGTCATGCTGGTGCCGCTGGCGATGGGCTTCGACCTTGCGCAGGGCTGGTCGCACTATCTGAAGACGGAAGTCGAGGCCTGGGGCGGCACCTTCGAAACACGCGATCCGAACTGGGTCGTCGATGCCGGTGCACAGGCGATCACCGACGCGATCTCGTCCGACACAAGGCCGGACGTGTTGATCATCCATGCGCCGGACCTCAACTCCTATTCCAAGCTGATGAAGAAGGCACAGGCCGCCGGAACCTACGTCATACTGGTCGACAACCCCGCCAACTTCCCGGCCGACGCCTTTGTCGGCAGCGACTGGGACCGGCTTGGCCAGCTCGAAGCCGAAGCGGCGATCAAGGGCTGCGGCGAGAACTCGTCGAAGAAGATCGGCCTTGTGCAGGGTGATCAGGCCAACTCGTCCAGTCTCTACCAGTATGCCGGCATCATGAAGGTGCTGGAGAAGCACCCCGACTTCAAAGTCGTGGCCAAGCCCGACTCCAACTGGGATCCGACGACGTCGCGCAACGTGACGACGACAATGCTGCAGCAGAACCCCGACATCTGCTCGATCATCGACTTCTGGGATGGTGACGCCACCGGCGCATCCGCCGCCATCCGCGACGCCAAGCTCGACGGCAAGGTCTTTTTGGTCACCACCGGCGGCGGCGAGAAGGCGGCCGATTGCGACAAATTGCAGGACGGAACTTACGGCGCCGTGGTGATGACCGATCTGGCTCGCCAGTCCGGCGACATGAACGCTATCATCAAGTTCCTGCTGCAGAGCGGCCAGCCGGCCGGCACGTCGCACACCTACATCTACACACTGGAGAAGGCTACGACCAAGGCCGACCTCAAGCCCGACAGCTGCTGGGACCTGAAGGCGCTGCAGGCCGAAGCGGCGGCGAAGTAAGCCGCGCTTTTTTCGACTGAAACAAACGAGGTGACTGGACAATCCGGTCACCTCGTTCCCTCATGGAATAGCAGCCGCCGATGTCCTTTCGCGAACGCCTCCAGTCCTGGCGCTACAATCTCGTGCCCGACCATCTGGTCGGCGAGATCCTGACAAAACGCTGGACCGACAACGCCATTCCGTTCCTGGCGCTGGTGGCGACGCTCAGCGTGTTCGGCTCGATCATTCCCGGCTTCTTCAAGCTGACCTCGCTGCAGGAATCGACCCGCCAGCTCGGCGAGTTCTCGATGGTAGTCACCGGCATGACGGTGGTGATGCTGGGCGGCGGCATCGACCTGTCCGTCGGCTCGATCTTCGCGCTGTCCTGTTTCTCCGCCGTCTATGTCTTCTTCATTCTCGAACAGTCTATCTGGCTGGCGCTGGCGGCATCGCTCGCCACCGGCCTGATCTTCGGCGCCGTCAACGGCTACCTCGTCGGCTCCCTCAGGCTGCGCGCCTTCCTCACCACCCTGGTGACGTTCATCTTCGGCCGGGCGCTGTTCGATATTCTCGTCACCACCTACGCCGCCGACGTGCAGCTTTCCCAGGTGACATCGGATGTGCTCGACTTCATCGGCGACAGCACCTTCTGGGGGCTTTCGGTCTCGGTGTGGCTGGCGATCATTCTTGCCATCGTCACCCATATCGCGCTGACGCGCTCACGGCCGGGCTGGCATGTGCTGGCGGTCGGCGGCTCCAGGCGCTCGGCGCACAATGCCGGCATTCGCGTGCGCCGCACCGTGTTCATGACCTATGTCTTTTCCGGCTTCTGCGCCTCGATCGGCGGCTTCCTCATCGCTTGCCGCCTGAGTGGGGCAGGGCCGGGCACCGGCCTCAACCTGGAGATCATGGCTCTGACGGCGGCGGTGGTTGGCGGCGTCAGCCTGGGTGGTGGCCGCGGCTCGGTCATCAAGGGGCTGATGGGCGCCATCATCGTGCTGACCATGACCAACGGGCTGATCCGGCTGGGCTATGGCACCGGCACCAACCAGATGGTGCTGGGCATCATGCTGGCGGTGGCGGTGACGATCGACATCCGCTGGCTGAAGAACCGCCATAAGGTGCTCAACGAAGTCTATGTCGCGCCGGTCTATCTCAAGATGGGCGAGACACAGTCTGCGGTGCCGGGCTCAGGCACGCCCTACGCGCTCGACAACCGGCTGTCGGCGGCCGACCATATCGGGCTCGGCGAGTTGGAAGGGCCGGAAGACGTCATCCTCGACCGCGACGATCACCTCTATTGCGGCACGCGCCATGGCGAGATCGTCCGCTTCTTCGCGCCGGATTACGTTAAGTCGGAGGTGTTTGCCCATATCGGTGGTTTTCCGCTAGGCCTGGCCTTCGACAAATCGGGCAATCTGATCAGCTGCGTCGGCGCCATGGGGCTCTATTCCGTCTCACCGGATCGGGAAGTGAAGCGCTTGTCGGCCGAGACGTCACGCTCCTGGACCTCGATCGTAGACGATGCGCGGCTGCGCGACCCCAATGATTGCGACATCGCGCCGGACGGGCGCATCTATTTCACTGACTCCACCAAGCGCTATGACGCGCACGATTGGGCGCTGGACTCGATCGAGAACCGCGCCACCGGCCGGCTGCTGGTCTATGACCCGAAGGACGGTTCGACGAAGACACTGCTCGACGGCTACCGCTACACCAATGGCGTGTGCATGGCGCATGACGGTAAGTCGCTGTTCTTCGCTGAGAGCTGGGCCTGCCGCGTCCACCGCTACTGGCTGGAAGGGCCAAAGGCGGGCGCCGCCGAATGCGTCATCCGCGACATGCCGGGCTATCCCGACAACATCAACCGCGCCTCCGACGGCAATTACTGGATGGCGTGGCTCGGCATGCGCACGCCGAGCTTCGACCTGTCGCTGCGCCATCCCGATATGCGCAAGCGCATGACGCGCCGGCTGCCGCAGGACGAGTGGCTGTTCCCCAACATCAACACCGGCGGCGTGGTGAAATTCAACGACAAGGGCGGCATTGTCGAGGCGATGGGCGACCTCACCGGCGGCGCGCATCCGATGGTCACCTCGATGCGCGAGCACAAGGGTTTCCTGTTCGTCGGCGGCATCCTCAACAACCGCATCGGCCGCTACAAGATTGCGGGCGCGGACCCGACCTGGACCAGCTCCGCTTCTTATTGGGGAACGCAGCCATGATCCTCGATCCTATCTTGGACATGTTTCGCGGCAAGGCCGTCACCATCCCGCCGCTCGACGGCGCCTTCCGGCCCAACACGCGGCTCGATGATGCGCCGGTTTTTGCCGGACTGATCGAACCCGACAATCTGCTGGTTGCCGATGGCCGGCTGCTCGCTTCCAGCGGCAACGCCATCTATTCGCTTGCCGCAGGAGTGGGGCCGAAGGTTGTCGAGACCTTTCCTTCCCCCATCACTGCGCTGGCTCTATCACTGTCGGGAGAACTGACGGTCGGACTTGAGAGCGGCAAGCTGCTGGTCGCCGGCAAGGAGGTTTCGCTGCCGTCTGGCGTCAGCTGCATCACCGCGCTTGCCTATGCAGACGACGGCACGTTGTGGCTGGCCAATGGCTCGGCTGAGCACACGCCGTCGCAATGGGCCGCCGACCTGATGAAGAAGGGCGCGTCCGGTTCGCTTTGGAGGCGGGACGCGGCCGCCGCCGAGTTCCGCAAAGTGGCCGGCGATATCGCCTTTCCCTATGGGCTGCATCCCATTGGGCGGGATGTGCTGGTCAGCGAAAGCTGGCGCCATCAGCTCGTTCGCTTCGATGGTGCGACCGGTAGCCGCTCGACCGTGCTGACGCATCTGCCCGGCTATCCCGCGCGCCTCGCGCCGGCCGGCGATGGCGGCGCGTGGCTGGCTCTGTTCGCGCCACGCAACCGGCTGATCGAATTCGTTCTCCAGGAAACCCACTATCGGCGCGACATGCTAGACCAGGTGGCGCCGGCCTACTGGATCGCGCCGGCTTTGGCCTCCAATCGCAGCTTCCTCGAACCGCTGCAATGCGGCGGCATCCGCACCATGGGCATCCACAAGCCCTGGTCGCCGAGCCGCTCCTATGGGCTGGTGGTCAGGCTCGATCAGAACATGCAGCCGCAATTCAGCCTGCACAGCCGCGCCGACGGCACGCGCCATGGCATCTGCAGCGTGGCGGAAACGGACGGCCGCCTGTTCATCGCCTCCAGGGGCGGCGATTGCGTGCTGGCCATCGACGCAGGAGGTCTCTGATGGAACCGATCGTGCGCCTGGAAAATGTCACCAAGAACTATCGCGGCGTGCCCGCGGTCAGACAAGTCAGCTTCGAACTGCGCAAGGGCGAAATCCACGCGCTGCTCGGCGAGAACGGCGCCGGCAAATCCACGCTGACCAAGATCATCGCCGGCGTCGTCGACGCCACCTCAGGCAAGATGTTCCACAAAGGCCGCGAGATCGCCTACGCCTCGCCGCATGCGGCGCTCGAGGCCGGCATCGCCATGGTGTTCCAGGAGACCAGCCTGTTGCCGTCGATGACGGTGGCGCAAAACCTCTATCTCGGCACCGAAAAATTCCTCAACCGGCTGCGCGGCACCTACATTTCGGCGCAGCAGTTTTTGCAGTCGCTGAACTTTCCGGTCGACCCCAACGCCATGGTGGCGACGCTGGGCGCGGCCAAGCGTCAGATGGTCGAGATCGCGCGCGCCGTTCACCACAATGCCGAGATCATCATCTTCGACGAGCCGACGGCGACGCTGACGCCGGAGGAGAAGCGGCACTTTTTCGCACTGATCCGGCGGCTGAAGGCGAACGGCGTCTCGATCGTCTTCATCAGCCATGCATTGGAAGAGGCGCTGATGATCGCCGACCGCATCACAATCCTGCGCGATGGCGAGCTGGTCATAACCGACGACACATCGGCCTTCGATCGCGACAAGATCGTCGCCGCCATGGTCGGGCGTACACTGTCGGGACAGATCTATCGCCAGCGCGACGAGGCCAGGCTGCGCAAGGCCGGCAAGAAGGTGCTGTCGGTGCAGGACATTTCGATGAGCAATGTCGTGCGCAACACCTCCTTCTCGATCTTCGAGGGACAGATCACCGGCGTGTTCGGGCTGATCGGCTCCGGCCGCACCGAGACCTTCAAGATCGTCTCCGGCATCTACAAGCGCGATTTTTTGCGCGGTGGCGCGATTGAACTCGACGACAGGCCGGTGCGCTATCTCGTGCCCAGTGAGGCGGTCGCCGGCGGCATCGTCTATGTTACCGAGGACCGCAAGAGCGAGGGCATTTTCGAGACGATGGGCATCGCCGAGAACCTGTTCGGCGGGCTGCTGGCGGCGGGCCGCGAAAAGGCCTGGGTGATCAACCAGCAGGAGATGCGCACGCTTTCCGCTGAATGGACGAAGACGCTGAACATCAAGGCGATCAACGACAATGCCCGCGTGGTCGAGCTTTCCGGCGGCAACCAGCAAAAGGTGGTGATCGGCAAGGGGCTGGTGCAGCAGCCGCGTATCGTGATCTTCGACGAGCCGACGCGCGGCGTCGATGTCGGCGCCATCGCCGAGATCCACCAGATCATCAACCGGCTGGCCGACGAGGGATTGGCCGTCGTCGTTATCTCGTCGTACCTGCCGGAAATCATGAACCTGTCGGACCGGATTCTGGTGTGCCGGCAGGGCCGCATGGTCGAGGAGTTTTCGCCCGCCGAGGCGACGGAGGAGAAGATCATGTATGCGGCGGTTCATTAGGTTTCTGGTCGGTGTTTGAGGGTGCGCATACGTCGCCAATTGGCGAAGGCCTCAGCGCCTTCGTCATCCTCGGGTCTCTCCGCGACGGCGCTTCGCGCCTGCTTCGCCCGTGAATGACGAAGCTGAGATGCTTCGGCCAATCGCCATGGTTCTGTCAGCATCAAAAACTGAATCGGAATAGCCGGTTAGCCGCCCTTGCTCGAAACCTGATTCAACCACCTGATCCACCGATTCAACGAAAGGAAACGCCATGGCCGCCACAAAACTCCTCAGCGATGCTGAGGTCGAAAAAATCCCGGTTGCGAAGGCTGTGTTCGATGACATCCGCGCGACGCGCAAATCGGATTTCGTCAACAATTTCTGGCGTGGGCTCGCCAACGATCCGGCCTTGCTGAAACGGACATGGGAACAGGTGAAGGTGGTGATGGCCACGGAGAGCGCCATCGACCCGCTGACCAAGGAAATGATCTATATCGCGGTGTCGACCGCCAATGGCTGCTCCTACTGCGTCCATTCGCATACGGCAGCCGCCCGCGCCAAAGGCTTGACCGATGCGCAGCATGGCGAGCTGGTGTCGATCATCGGGCTGGCCGGGCAGACCAACCATCTGGTGACTGCGATGCAGATTCCGGTCGATCCTGAGTTTGAAGTGAAGTGAGGGGCGGATTTCCCTTCTCCCCTGTGGGAGAAGGGGAAGCGTGCGCTATGCCGGTCTGTAAACCTTCTCTGCTGTATTCCAAAAGATATCCGCTTCCGCCACCGGACCGTGCTTCGCCATGGCTGCACGATGCGCCTTGATCAGTTCGGCGTGGCTGGTCCAGAGCTTCTCTATCGGGAAGTTGGAGCCGAACATCAGGTGGTCAGCGCCCAGAATGTCGATGGCATTGTCGACGATGTAGGCAATCAACGCCGGATCGTTGCGGTGGGCGAAGGTGCCGAGGCCCGACAGCTTGGCGTAGACGTTCGGCGCTGTTGATAGAGTACTCAGGCCGGCTTTCCAGGCCTCGGTGGTTTCCGGCTCCATGCCGGTCAGCATGCCGGCATGGGTGAGGATGAAATTGGTGTCGGGGTTCTCGCCGACGAGCGTCAGCCCGTCCTTCATCTGGGCGGGGAAAAGCTGCAGGTCGAAGGACAGGCCATAGTCTTTAAGCCGCGCGACATTGGCCCGCACCTTGGGGTCGATGACCTGATCGGCCGAGGCAGCGAAGCGGAAGGCCGGCGTCTCGTGCCAATGCAGCTGCATGCGCACGCCGCGCAGCAGCGGGTACTTTTTCAATCGATCGATCTGGGGCCGGACATCGTCGACAGTCATGTCGGTATAGCCGACGATAGCGTGCGGCCAGCCGGTCTCGTCGGCAGTCTTCTGCAGGAAGGCGACTTCTTTTTCGAAATCCTCCTTGGCCCAGTTGGTCTGGACATAGACGGCCTTCTCGACACCTGCGCCTCGCTGATCGGCGAGAAATTCCTCGATCGGATAGTCGCGGCGGATCGGCTCGTAGGGGCCGAAAATGCGCGGCACCATCGGCCCGACCAGCCAGGGCTGATCCTGCTGGCGCCAGATGTGGAAATGCGCGTCGATGGCTTTCTGCATCACGATACCCTTTTCCAGATTGCCGACGCCGCCGGGGCCGGGCGGGCGAGCGACAGGATGAAATCGGTGAGACTCCCGAGCGACGAGCCGTCGATGAGATCGTCGAGATCGGGCAAGATGGCGCGCAACGCCGCCGTTGCCGGCTGGAAGCGCGGATCGCCGGCCAAAGGTGTCGCCAGCGAAAGCCGGAAGGCGCGCGCGCTCAGTCGGCGCATTGCGGTCTCGAGATCGGCATGGTCGCCGCGCTCCAGCGCGTCCGACAGCATGATCACAGCAGCGCCGCGGGCGAAGGCTGAGAAACGGGGCACCGAGAGGAAGGCGAGCAGGGTCGGTCCCATGCGCGTGCCGCCGTCCCAGTCGTCTACGAGTGCCGCCGCTCGGGCGAGAGCCTGGTCGCGATCGCGGATACGCAGTGCGGACGTGATTCGGGTGAGCTGCGTGCCGAAGGTGAAGATTTCGGCGTGGTCCGCGCCTTGTGCGGCGGCGTGCGCCAGCTTGAGGTAGTCCGCCGTGTGCAGCTTCATCGAGCCGGAGACGTCGATGAGGATCAGCAGTTTGCGCGGCACCGTCTGGCGGCGGCGCAGCAGCGGCGAGGGGATGTCGCCATCGGCGCTGACGATTTCCCTGAGCGAGCGGCGCAGGTCGAGCTTGCCGCGCGAATGGGTGCGCACGGTGCGGAATGAGCGGCGGGCGGGCAGGGCTGAAGCGAGCTTGCGGCGGAAGGGCCCAAGGCCATCGTCGTCGCGGAGGAAATCGCGGCTGCTGAGCTGTTCGATTGCCGACGACAGCTCGCCGCCTTTCTCCTGGCGCGTGGTCTGTTTCTCCTCCTGGCGCGTGCCGCCATCGTCCTTGATGCGGGTTTCCTCGTCTTCTTCGCCTTCGACGGAGGGTTCGCCATCGCCATGGAAGTGATTGCGAAAATGCGCCTCGAATTCGCCGCGGCGATCGGGCGGGGGGGCAAGCGTTGCGAGCGCCGCCTCGCGGATGTCGGCCATCGAGCGGGGGCCGAGCAGGGTGACCGCCTGCATGAAGCTGGAGACCTGCTCGGGGGCGACGGCAAAGGCGTGGCGGCGCAGCAGCCGGGCGAAGTGGAGGAAGGGCGCGGAGGCGAGAGGAAGGGTTCCCTGACGCATCATTCCTTCGCGCCCCCCTCTGTCCTGCCGGACATCTCCCCCACAAGGGGGGAGATCAGCAGCTTTGGCGCTTCGGTTCTTTCTGCGCCGCTGGAGATTGGCGAAGGCCAGGATGACGGCTGATCTCCCCCCTTGTGGGGGAGATGTCCGGCAGGACAGAGGGGGGCGCTGTCCCGCCAGCGTTGCAGAGTGCCCAGGTGAGGCCACCTCGCTGTGAACGAGCTGTTGACCTCACACGTCACCCCAGCGCCTCCTCGACAATCTGGCCAAGCTCCGGCGCGATCGCGGACAAATCCTCCTCGTCCTTGATAAGCACACCGATGGCGCGGCGGAAGGCTTGCGGCCATGGGCTGCCGCCTTTCTCCAGTATGGTGGCGGCGTTGGCCCATTCTACGGCCTCGGAGATGCCGGGCGGCTTGGCCAGCGGGCGGACGCGGATCTCCTGCACAGCGGCCGCCACGGCGCGGGCGGTGGTCTCGGCGACATCGCCGGCGCGCAGCATGATGATGGCGGCTTCGCGCTCGGCGTCGGGATAGCCGATCCAGTGATAGACGCAGCGCCGACGCAGCGCCTCCGCCAGTTCGCGGGTGCGGTTCGAGGTCAGGATGACGATCGGCTGCGCTTCGGCGCGGATCGTGCCGCGCTCGGGGATGCTGATCTGGAAATCGGAAAGGAATTCGAGAAGCAGCGCTTCGAACTCATGATCGGAGCGGTCGATCTCGTCGACCAGCAGCACGCGCTGCTCCGGCGCCCGCAGCACCTGCAGCAATGGCCGCGCGATCAGAAAGCGGTCGTCATAGATGTCGATCTCGTGCTCGCCGGCATGGCGGATGGCGAGCAACTGGCGCTGGTAGTTCCATTCATAGAGCGCGTGTGCTGCGTCGATTCCCTCATAGCATTGCAGCCGCACCAGATCGCGGCCCAGCAGCTGCGCGATCGCCTTGGCCGCTTCGGTCTTGCCGACGCCGGGCGCGCCTTCGAGCAGCAACGGCTTGCCCAGCCGTATGGCCAGGAAGATCGCAGTCGCCAGGCTGTCGTCGGCGAGATAGCGCGATCCAGCGAGGTGGCGTGCCACCGCCTCCGGTGAGGTCGCGACAGTCTCGGCGTTCACCTCTGGCATCCTCAGTTCGCCGCTTGCGCTTTCAGCGCGCGCAAGATGCGTTCCGGCGTGATCGGCAGCGTGTCGATGCGCACGCCGACGGCGTCGAAGACGGCATTGGCAACCGCGGGGATCTGCGGGTTCGCGCACATTTCGCCTGGCCCTTTGGCGCCATAAGGCCCGTCGGCCGAAGGCCGCTCCAGCACGATGATCTCGGTTTGGGCGAGATCGCCCGGTCCCGGCATCAGATACTGGTTGAAGTCGGTGCCGCCATGGTCGCGGTTGGGATAATAGGGCTCGGTCGTTTCGTAGAGCGCGTGGCTGATGCCCATCCAGGAACCGCCGACCAGTTGCTGCTCGACCATTTTCGGGTTCAGCGCGCGGCCGATCTCGAAGACGTTCTTGACGGTCAGCACCGTAACCTCGCCCGTCTCGTCATCGACCTCGACCTCGGCCACCGTGCAGGCATGGGCGTAGCAGGTCGACGGCTTCATCGCGCCGGTCTCTTTCTCCGGATAGGAGCGCGGGATCAGGAACATGCCGCGGCCTGAGATCGAGCGGCCACGCTTGAAATGAGCCGACAGCGCGACATCGAAGATCGAGATCGACTTTTGCGGCGCGCCCTTGACCAGAATGTTGCCCTGGCCATCAGTTTCGAGATCGGAAGCGTTGACCTCCAGCTCTTCCGCCGCCACTTCCAGCATCACCTGGCGCGCTTCCTTGGCCGCCTGGATGACGGCGTTGCCGGCGCGGTGGGTGCCGCGCGAGGCGAAGGTGCCCATGCAGTGCGGACCGGTGTCTGTGTCGGCGGTGTCGATGGTAACCCGGTCCGTCGGCACGCCGATGGTCTCGGCGCAGATCTGCGCCATGATCTGCTTCAAGCCCTGACCGAGATCGACGCTGGAAAGCGTCACCATGAAATTGCCGGTCGGCGTCGAATGCACCAGCGCCTGCGTCGGGTCGCCGCCAAGGTTCATGCCCGTCGGATAGTTGATCGCGGCGACGCCGCGTCCGCGCCTTATCGCCATCTCAAGCTCCCTTCGTGTAGGAGGACATCGCCATATACTTCTCCGCCACCGGCCAGTTGGCGGCGCGCGACGCCTCCTGCATGCACTCGATCAGCGCCGCTCCTTCGGTCGGCTGGCGATGCGCCTTCATGTCGCCATCGCGATAGGCGTTGATGAAGCGGAATTCGAGCGGGTCCATGCCGATCAGCCGCGCCAGCTTGTCCATCTGCACCTCAAGCGCGAAGTCGCCGATGGTGACGCCGAAGCCGCGCATGGCGGAGGAGGGGGTGCGGTTGGTGTAGACGCAATAAGTGTCGATCCAGACATTGGGAATGGTGTAGGGCCCGGGATAGTGCGCCGCTCCCTTCTGCGCGCCATAAGGCGAGTGGCGCGAATAGGCGCCGGCATCGGTATAGCCGGTCACCTTGCGCGCAACGATGCGGCCGTCGTTCATCACGCCGTCCTTGATGATTATCTTTTCGGCGGCGCGCGGCGAGGAGATCTGCATCTCCTCCTCGCGGCTATAGACGAAACAGACTGGGCGTCCGGTTTGTTTAGCGCCAAGAATGGCGATCGGCTCGACGATGACGTCGACCTTGCCGCCGAAGCCGCCGCCGACAGTGCCGCCGACGAAATGCAGTTTTGAGCCGGGCATCTGCAGGATGATCGAGGCGTTGTCGAGGGTGAAGAACATCGCCTGGGTGTTGGTGTAGCAGGTGAAGCGGTCATTGCCTTCGGGCACCACGACGCAACCGGTGGTCTCGGTCGGCGCATGCTCGATGGGCGAGGATTGATAACTCTGTTCGAGGATGTGGTCGGCGCCGGCGAAGCTCGCCTCGACATCGCCGAAGCGCACCTTGCGGCATTCGCCGCTGTCATAGAGATAATAGTTCTGGCCGTGATATTCATTGACCAAAGGCGCGCCGGGCTTCAGCGCTTCTTCCATGTCGAAGACGGCCGGCAGCACCTCGTAGTCGACCTTGACCTTGGCTGCCGCTTCCTGAGCCGCGCGCTCGGTCTCGGCCAGCACCGCCACCACCGCCTCGCCCTTCCAGCGTACCTTGCCGTCGGCCAGCACCGTCTCGTCTTCCGGTCCGACCTGGATCAGGATCAGGATGGTGTAGACATTGTGCGGCACATCCCTGGCGGTGAGGATTTTCACCACGCCGGGATGCTTCTCCGCTTCGGAAGTGTCGATCGAACGGATGCGGGCATGGTGGTGCGGACTGCGCACCATTTTCAGGTGAAGCATATTCGGGAAGTTGCGGTCGGCGAAATAGGCGGTCTTGCCCGTCACATGTCCCGGCGAATCCAGCCGAGGCCGCCCATGGCCGATCTCGTGCAGGCCGTCCTTGCGCTGATCGGCGAAATAGTTTTTGCGCAGTTCCATTCTTTTGATCCTTAGGCCGCGTTCTGCGAATTGGCTCGGGCCGCCGTCAGCACCGCCTGGATGATCGGCTCGTAGCCGGTGCAGCGGCAGATATTGCCGGACAGCGCCTCGACCACATCCTCGCGGCTCGGATTGGGCGTGTGGTCAAGCAGCACCTTGGCGGCCATGATCATGCCCGGCGTGCAGAAGCCGCATTGCGTGGCGAAGGCATCGAGGAAGGCACGCTGCAGCGGATGCAGGACGCCGGCCTCAGCGAGGCCCGACGTGGTGCGGATGTCGGCGCCGCTGCAGGTCTCGGCCAGGGTCAGGCAAGAGAGCCGGAGTTCGCCGTCGATGATGACCGAACAGGCGCCGCAGGTGCCCTGGTGGCAGCCGCCCTTGGGCGAGGTGTCGCCGATCTTGTCGCGCAGCGCGTGCAGCAGCGTCGTGCCGCTGTCGACAAATTCGGCCTTCTCCGAGCCGTTGAGCGTGAACTGAACCGGAACCTTTGCCATGTTTTCCTCCCAGCGCGCCTGCCCGATTGATCGGACAGACGCGCGCCCCCCAAGCGGTGGTTAAGTAAGCAGCCGGCCGAGATGGACCGGGAGAACCTCGGCGCGATACCAGGCGCTGGCGATCGGGTCGGTGATTGGCGAAGTGCCTTCACCGGCTGCAGCCAGCGCCGCTGCGACGCCGTCCTGGTCAAGCCTGCTGCCGATCAGTGCCTTTTCCGCCGCACGGGCGCGCATCGGCCGGTCTGCCATGCAGCCGAGCGCGATCCGCGCCGAGGAGACAGTGCCGTCGCCGGCCTGTTCGAGAACGGCAGCGATGCTGAGCACCGAGACGCCCTTCGGCTTGACTCGCGACACTTTCAGGAAGCGGAAATTCTCGGCCTTCGGCAGCGCGAAGGCGACTGACGTGACGATGGCGCGGCTGCCGTCCCGCCTGGCTAGAAAATCCTCGATAGGCAATTCCCCATCATCGGTGCCAACCGTCGCATCCAGCGCCAGCAACACCACGGCGAAATCGCCATAGGGCGCCGGCGCAAACAAATTGCCGCCGACGGTCGCCATGTTGCGGATCGCCGGGCCGCCGACGGCGCGCGCAGCCTTGGACAGCGCCGCAAGCTCGGGATGGCGGGCGATGGCCGCCATTGTCACCGAAGCGCCGATGCGGACCTTGCCGCCGGCAACGGTGATCCCGGAGAGGGTCGGATCGGTCGAGCGGACGAGGCCGGTGACGGAGACATCGCCTTCATTGGCGGCGCGCACGACCAGCGTGCCGCCGCCGAGATAGCGGGTGCCGGGCGCCTTCAGCGCCGCGTTGGCATCCCTGACGGCCGAAAAGGTCTGGAGGGCAAGCGCCATGGCAGTCTCCCTGGTTCAGCTCTGGCCAGAAAAGTGGCTCTTCAACGCATTGAAGCCACCCTGGAAGACATTGGCGGCCATGCCGGCGGCGATCTTGTCGGCCTCTTCGGGCGCCGCGTCGAAAGTTGCTGTCCATTCGGCATAGGTGCGGTCGCCGTCGGTAACGCGGCGCAATTGCAGCGTCGCCTTGTGATTGGTCAGCGGCTGCGGCGTCTCCAGGATGGAGTAGCTGACGCGGAAATTCGCGTCGGAGAAGTCGAGCAGTTTTTCGCGGATACGCGCGCCGCTGGCGAGCTCGAAATTACGCACGCAGCCGATGGTTTCGGCGCTCTTGCCGTCTTCGATATGGCTCTTGACCATGCGCGGATGCCAGCCCGGCAGGTCATTGAAGTCGCGTATGCGCGCCCAGACCTTTTCGACCGGCGCGTCGATGACGCTGGAGACGGTGACTTCAGCCATATGATCATTCCCCTACGAATTCGATACGCAGCAGGGTAGGGCGGCGGCCGGTGCTGCGCTTATCAATGGGTCTTGCGGCCCTATCAAGGAGTCTGAAAAACGAGCGGCTTGGCTCAGGCCATGGCCCGCGCCGCCTCGCGGTAAAGCGTCGGCGGCACGCCGACATGGTCGCGGAAGAAGCGCGAGAAATTGCCCTGGGTGGTGAAGCCGAGATTGCAGGCGACCGAGATCAGCGGCTCCTGCGACCACTGCAACTGCCGCACGGCTTCCTCCATGCGCAGCGTGTTCCAGTAGACGTTGGGCGTGAGATTGGTCTGTTCCTTGAACAAAGCAAAGAAATGCGGCCGCGACAGGCCGACGCTGCGGGCGACGTCGTCGAACGAGATGCGCTCGCAGACATTGGCCTTCATCAGCTGGATCGCCTTGCGGACGCGGAAATCCTGCATGGTGTTGACGCGGATGCGCGCCTCCTGCGGCGCCGAGGCGTCGGCAGCGTCAAGCACGCTATCGATGAAGCGCTCGATCTCGTAATTGGCGACGTCGTCGATGCTTTCATTCTCGCTCAAATGGTCAAGCAGATTGGCGGCGGCCCGGTGCAGCCATGGTTCGAGCGTGATTGCCGCCTGTGCAAACAACGGCGCCGACGAAGGCAGGTCGCGGCGCCGACGCGCCCAATCCGGATCGATGTAGAAAGCGAGGAACAGGCCGGGCCTGCCGTTCTGCGACAGAATGTGGCTGTGCGGCTGGTAGGAATTGATGCCGGCGGCGGTGCCGGGACCCAGCGGCACCGTCTCGCGGCCGACGGTCATCTCGCCGGCCGTGCCCTCCAGCCAGATGATGATGTGGGCCTCGACATGCGCATGGGTGACGAAGTCGCTGGCGACATTCAGGACAGAAACATGTCCGAACCGGCCCCAATAGAGCCTGATCGCGTCCGTCATGGGTTATACCTCCCGCAGACGACTGGCCTCCCTTCGCCTGCAACGGGATTGTGCGGCTGAGTTCGGGGTCGCGTCAAGGCGCGGGGCGAAAGCCGCTGTGTGCTGCCGGCCGCAGTGGTGGATTTTCAGACTGAGCGATAGGGTTTCCCGTCAAACCGAAGCCGTCATGCCGCCGTCGACATAAAGCGTATGGCCGTTGACGAAGGATGAGGCGTCGGAGGCGAGGAACACGGCGGCGCCGATCAGTTCGTCGACATACCCCCAGCGGCCAGCCGGCGTGCGCTTTTCCAGCCAGGCGGAGAATTCCTGGTTGTCGACCAGCGCCTGGTTCATCTCGGTGCGGAAATAGCCGGGGGCGATGGCATTGATCTGCAAGCCGTATTTCGCCCAGTCGGTGCACATGCCACGTGTCAAATTGCGGATTGCGCCCTTGGTGGCCGTATAGGGCGCGATGTTGGGCCGGGCGAGTTCGCTCTGCACCGAGCCGATGTTGATGATCTTGCCCTTGCCGCGCGCGATCATATTGCGGGCGACCGCCTTGCCGGCATGGAAGGCGCCGGAGACATTGGTCTTGAACAGCCGCTCCCACTGCTCCTCGGGAAAGTCCTCGAGCGGAGCGCGGAACTGCACGCCGGCATTGTTGATCAGGATGTCGATGGCGCCGATCTCGGCCTCGATGCGGGCGACATCGGCATCGACCGCGCGAAAATCCGTCACGTCGAAGGTCGAGGGGTGCGCTTTGAAGCCGGCGTCGCGCAAGCCGGCGACAGCACCGGCAACCTTGCCGGCATCGCGGCCGTTGAGCACGACACTTGCGCCATGCTCGGCAAGGCCGCGCGCCAGCGCCAGGCCGATGCCCTGGCCGGAGCCGGTGATCAGCGCCAGCCGGCCGTTGAGCTCGAACAGGGATTTCGATGTCAAGGCAACGGTTTCCAGCCGAAAGGTTCAGTCCAAAAACATTCAGTCATTGCGCCTGAAGTTGCGGATCCGGTCGAACAGCACCGCGAGCAGGATGGCGCCGCCGATGAACACGCCTTGCCAGAAAGCATTGATGCCGAGCAGACCAAGGCTGTTGCGGATCACCTCGATGAGCGCGGCACCGACAATGGCGCCGAAAGCGGTGCCGACGCCGCCGGCGAGATTGGCGCCGCCGATGACGGTGGCGGCGATGACCTGCAGTTCCATGCCGGTTCCGAGATTGGTGGTGACGGCGCCAAGCCATCCGGTCTGGATGATGCCGGCAATGCCCGCCGCCAGCGCCGAGATCATATAGACGGCGACCTTGATCTGCTTGACGGGAACGCCGGTCAGCGTCGCCGCGTGCTCATTGCCGCCAATGGCGAAGATGTGGCGGCCAAACTTGGTCCAGCGCAGCGTGAATCCGGTGATCAGCGCCAAAAGGATCATGTAGAGGACCGGATTGGCGATGCCGAACACCCAGGCGCCGCCGCCCAGCGCCAGAAGCTTGTCGTGATCCGGGCCGAACTGGAAGACGACGGTGTTGTTGGAGGCGACCATGGCGAGGCTGCGGGCAATCGACAGCATGCCGAGCGTCACCACGAAGGGTGGAAAGCCGAGATAGGCGATCATGATGCCGTTGAAGGCGCCTATGGCGAGCGCAGTGGCGATCGAGGCGAGGATGCCGACTTCTATGGAGTAGCCGGCATGCATGGTGACGGCCAGCACCATCGACGACAGGCAGAGCACCGAACCGACCGACAGGTCGATGCCGCCGGTGATGATGACGAAGGTCATGCCGAGCGCGATGATGGCGACGAAGGTGATGTTGCGGGTGATGTTGTAAAGGTTCTTCGACGTGGCGAAGGCGTCGGTGGCAAAAGACAGGAACAGGCAGGCCAGGATGACCGCGATCACCACCCAGAAGGTCTGGCTGGCAAACAGTCTTGCCGGCAAGGATTGCTGTTTTTGTTCGATCGGCTGGTCAATTGTCAGTGCCATCGTCGACCTTCATGTGCTGTGCGTGGTGAAATTCGCTGAGATCAAACCTGTTCGATGGCGCCGGTGATCAGCCCGGTGACTTCCTCGGGCGAACTTGACGCAATCGTCTTGTCGGCGACCTTGCGGCCGCGCCGCATGACGATGACGCGGTCGGCAACGGTGAACACGTCAGGCATGCGGTGGCTGATCAGCACCACTGCGATGCCCTGGTCGCGCAAATGGCGGATCAGGTTCAGCACTTCGGCGACCTGGCGCACCGAGATCGCGGCCGTCGGTTCGTCCATCAACACGATCTTGGCCTGCGACAGCATGGTGCGGGCAATCGCTACTGCCTGGCGCTGGCCGCCCGACATCTGCTTGACGAGGTCGCGCGGACGGGTCTCGGACTTCAACTCGGCGAAGAGCTGGCCGGCGCGCTTGTACATGGCGGCATAGTCGAGGATGCGTAAAGGGCCGAGGCCGCGGCGCAATTCACGGCCGAGATAGACATTGGCGGCGGCGGTCAGATTGTTGCACAGCGCCAGGTCCTGGTGGACGATCTCGATGCCGTGCTGGCGAGCTTCCGCCGGCTTGTGCAGGATCAACTCCTTGCCGTCCATGCGCATGACGCCATGGCTGGGGCGGAAATTGCCGGCGATCATCTTGACCAGTGTCGACTTGCCGGCGCCGTTGTCGCCCATCAGGCCGACCACCTGTCCGGGCTCGATCGACAGCGATACGTCGTTGACCGCCTGGATGGCGCCGAAATGCCTCGAGATATTGGTGAGTTCGAGAACCGCCACCAGTCTTTGCCTCCCCGTGTTTTGCGACCCGCTGCTGTTCCCGGCGTGAATGCCGGCGCTGCTTTGGCCCCGCTCTCCCCATCTCCTCCAGGAAACAGCGTCAGCGTTCTTTTACGCAAAAGCCGGCGCTCGTCAATCAATTGTCGGACGAATTGAAGCGTTGGTTATCCAAAAATCCGTTTTGTAGGACAAATAGCATTGACGTTGGCCGCAAGCCGATATTAGCTAAGCGTCGGAGGAGATTATGCCGATGCCGCTGGCGGTTAGCCGGGCGGAATCGGCGGAGGTTTATCGGTCGAGGTTGCGGCGCCACCCATGTGTTGAGCCGGGCCAATGCCGCATCTGGAAATGCTTATCGATCTGTCTTGGCGACACGAGTGCTCGTGAAACGAACCTCGGTCATTAAGCATCCGGTCGATCTGTGTGGCGGGCACGCCGTGTCCGTCTGTTTCAAGGGAGGACTGACATGAGGAAAACACTTTTGCTCGCCGCCGTCGCCGCCATGGCGCTGGGCGCCGGGCCGGCTTTGGCCAAGAAACAGCTCGTCATCGTGGTGAAGGGTCTCGACAATCCATTCTTCGAAGCCATCCACCAGGGTTGCGAGAAATGGAACAAGGAAAATGCCAGCTCGGAATATGAATGCTTCTACACCGGCCCGGCGTCGACCTCGGACGAGGCCGGCGAGGCGCAGATCGTTCAGGACATGCTGAGCAAGGCCGACACGGTGGCAATGGCGATTTCGCCATCCAACGCGCCGCTGATCGCTCAGACGATCAAGACCGCCAATCCGACGATCCCGATCATGACGCTCGACGCCGATCTCAGCAAGGAAGATGCCGCGCTGCGCAAGACCTATCTCGGCACCGACAACTATTTGATGGGTCACAAGATCGGCGAGTACATCAAGAAGGGCAAGCCGAACGGCGGCACGATCTGTACCATCGAAGGCAATCCCGCGGCCGACAACATCCTGCGCCGGGCGCAGGGCATGCGTGACGCGCTGTCGGGCAAGGAAGGCCTGGCGGCACTTGCCGGCGAAGGCGGCTGGACCGAAGTTGCCGGTTGCCCGGTGTTCACCAATGACGACGGCGCCAAGGGCGTGCAGGCGATGACCGACATCCTCGCCGCCAATCCCAAGCTCGACGCCTTCGGCATCATGGGCGGCTGGCCGCTGTTTGGCGCACCGCAGCCCTATCGCGACCTGTTCGGGCCGCTCAAGGACCGCATCGCCAGCAACGACTTCGTCATTGGCGCCGCCGATACGATCGGCGATGAAGTGGCGATCGCCCGTGACGGCCTTGTGACCGCTCTGGTCGGTCAGCGGCCGTTCGAAATGGGCTACAAGGCACCATCGGTGATGATCGATCTGGTCGAAGGCAAGGCGGTCGCCGATCCGGTGTTCACCGGCCTCGACGAATGCACCAAGGACACGGTCGACACCTGCATCCAGAAGTAGGTTCTCGATTTCGGGGCGCCCTTTGACGGGCGCCCCGTCTCTTCCCGGACGGACGCAACGGTTGGGGCAGCAGGCTCCGGCTTTGACACGTCTGTAGTTTGGATTTTCGGCAACGAGATCGGCGCGCCGTGCAGGTTCGGACCATTCCGGACGCAGACGGCCGACGCATTGGAACGTGAATGCCGGACGAGAAATCAAAGAAGCGAGCCGAGCGGGCCAAGGCACAAACCAGCCTCGGTCCGGCTGTCATGCGCAGGGCCGGTGCCGCGCATTTTCCGGGAGCGAGCGTCCATGTCTCGCTGGCCGGCGAGATTGGCCTCAGGATCGTGCGCGGCGACTATCCGCCCGGCACCATTCTGCCCAACGAGGCCAAATGGGCCGAGACCTTCGATGTCAGTCGTTCGGCGGTGCGCGAAGCCATCAAGATGCTGATGGCCAAAAGCCTGCTGGCTTCACGGCCCAAGATCGGCAGCTGGGTCGAGCCCAGGGAACGCTGGAACCTGCTCGACCGCGATGTGCTGGCCTGGTACGCGACCGGGCCGGACCGGGAAGCCTTCCTGCGCACGGTGCAGGAGTTCCGTCACATCATCGAGCCGGAAGCGTCGGCCTTTGCCGCTACGCGGCGCAACGACGAGCAGATGGACGAGATCAGCCAAGCCTGTCGTGAGATGGGCGAGGCTCTGAACCTGCAGGAGCGTATCCGCGCCGATACGCGTTTTCACCTCGCCATACTGCGCGCCTCGGGCAACGATCTGCTGGTGCCGCTTGGCGTTCTGATCGAGTCGGCGCTCGATCATCTCTTTGTCTTCGTCACACGCGAGACCAGCGATCAGCGGCGGGCGCAGGCGCTGCATGAGGCGATCGAGAAGAACATCCGCCTGCAGCGCCCTGCGGCCGCGCGCAATGCGGTGCACAAACTGCTCGCCAACACCGACGATGTTATCGGCCGGTCGAGGCGCTGACACAGGCTTTTCGCCGCCTTCAAATCGTCTGCTTCTTGCCGTCCTTGCTGGGCATCAGGTCGACGCCGTTGACCTTGCCGATATATGTCGCCAGCATCGGCACGAATTGCTCGGCCGGGCCAGTGGCATGGGCACCGGCGAAGGAGTTCTTGGTGGCGTTGCCGAGCGGGTTGGCGATGCCGGCCGCACCCGCCATCGATTCCAGATAGGTCAGGTCCTTGAAGGCGTTGGCGATGGTGAATTTATGCGCGTCGCGGTCGCCCTCCAGCGTCCAGCGCATGAAGGTCTGGTAGAAGCCGCAATCCATGCGGCCGTTGCGGATGACGCTGTCGAAACGCGGTGGCGAGATGCCGACCTTTTCGGCCAGCGCCAGCGCCTCGGAATAGATCGCGGCATAGCCCAGCGAGATGAAGTTGTTGAGCAGCTTCATGCGGTGGCCGTCACCGGTGTCGCCAATATGGACGATGCGGCCGGCCCAGGTCTCGATGACCGGCTTCACACGGGCAAACAGCGCGTCGGGCGCGCCGACCATGGCGTCGAGCGTGCCTTCCCAGGCTTCCTTCGGGGTGCGGCTGAGCGGTGCATCGACGAAGTCGACGCCGATCTCCTTCAGTTCCGCCGCCAGCGCCACGGTCGAGACCGGATCGGCGGTCGAGCAATCGACGACAACCGAGCCTCTTTTCAGGCCCTCCTTGAGGCCGCCGGGGCCACGGATGATGGCTTCGACCTCGCGCGAGCCGGTGACGCAGATGAAGACGATATCGGATGCCGCTGCCACCTCACGCGAGGTGGCCACTTCCTTCGCGCCGCGGCCAGCCAAGTCTTCCGCCGGCTTGCGGTTCTTGCGGCCGAGGAAGGTCAGGCCATAGCCCTTGTCGACGATGTTCTTGGCAATGCCGTGCCCCATCAGGCCAAGGCCGATAAAGCCGATCTTTTCGCTCGCGGCGGTCGTGGTCATGTCTTGAAGTCCTGTTGCGATGATTGATATTGGGCGCCGCCGTCTTGCGGGCGAGGGTGGTTGCAGAATGCCATATTGTCTGACAATACACAGAAATCCTAGGCATTGGAGACGAAAATGACGAAGCGGATCATGTTCACCGGCGGCAGCGGCAAGGCCGGTCGCCATGTCGTGCAATATCTGGTCGAACAGGGCTGCCAGGTGCTCAACATCGACACCAAGCCGCTCGACAATCCCAAGGTACGCACGCTGATCACCGACATCACCGACAGCGGCCAGGTGTTCAACGCGCTGTCGAGCTATATGGGCCTGCATGAATTCGATCCGTCGCTGCGCCCGCAGCCGGTCGATGCCGTGGTGCATTTCGCCGCCATACCGCGCATCATGATCACGACCGACAATGAGGTGTTCCGCATCAATGCGATGGGCACCTACAACGTCATCGAGGCGGCGGTGAAGCTCGGTATCCCGAAGGTGGTGATCGCGTCCAGCGAGACCACCTATGGCGTGGTGTTCGCCAACGAGCCGCGCGATCCCAAATATTTCCCACTCGACGAAGAATACGACGTCGATCCGATGGACAGCTATGCTCTGTCCAAGGTCGTCAACGAGCACACGGCGCGCGCCTTTGCGCAGCGCAACGGCACCGATATCTATGCCTTGCGCATCGGCAACGTCATCGAACCGCACGAATATTCGCTGTTTCCGAAGTGGTTTGCCGATCCGGGCTTTCGCAAGCGCATCGCCTGGAGCTATGTCGACGCGCGCGATCTCGGCCAGATCACGCTGCGCGCCGTTGAAACGGACGGGCTCGGCTTCCAGGTGTTCAACGCCGCCAATGACGACACCTCGTCCGACCTGCCGACGGCCGAACTTTTGAAGCGGTTTTACCCCGACGTGCCGGTCAAGGCGGATCTCGGCGAATATGAAACGCTGCTCTCGAACCGCAAGGCCAGGGACATGCTCGGCTTCCGTCCCGAGCACAGCTGGCGCAAATACGTCAAATAGGACGGTCGGGGGCAAGGTTGCGACCTGATCTGTGCACAGCCGCAGGCTTTGCCGTCAACGTCCCGTCCTTTGCTTGACAGCTTTCGAAATCCGGACTTTGTGGACGCATGAGGGACGGAAAGCCGAATAAGGGAAAGAAGCCTGAAAAGGCGGCATCCGGCGAGCGCCCGGCGACCCTTCGCCGGGCTGACGCCACCCGGATGCCCGGCACCAGCGTGCATGCCTCGCTGGCCAGCGAAATCGGGCTTCGGATCGTGCGCGGCGACTATCCGCCAGGCACCATCCTGCCCAATGAAGCCAAATGGTCCGAAACCTTCAACGTCAGTCGCTCTGCGGTGCGCGAAGCGATCAAGATGCTGATGGCCAAAAGCCTTTTGGCATCGCGCCCCAAGATCGGCAGTTGGGTGGAGCCCAGGGAGCGCTGGAACCTGCTCGATCGCGATGTGCTCGCCTGGTACGCGACCGCGCCCGACCGTGAGGTGTTCCTGAAGACGGTGCAGGAATTCCGCCACATCATCGAGCCGGAAGCGACTGCCTTCGCAGCCATGCGACGCACCGAGGAGCAGATGGCCGAGATCAGCCAGGCCTGCCGCGAGATGGGCAAGGCGTCGAGCCTGCAGGAGCGCACGCGCGCCGACACACGTTTCCATCTGGCCATCCTGCGTGCCTCCGGCAATGACCTGCTGGTGCCGCTCGGCGTGCTGATCGAATCCGCCTTCGATCATCTGTTCACCTATACGACGCGCGAACTCGACGATCTGCAGCATGCACAGCAACTGCACGAGGCGATCGAGAAGGCCATCCGCCTGCAGCGGCCGGAGGCGGCCCGCAACGCGGTGCGCAAGCTGCTCGCCAATACAGACGGCGTCATCAACACCCGGTAGGATGTGCTGAAATTCAGGTGAGGCGGGCCTGCAAACGCCGGCTTTCTGCGCTTCCGGTGCTCACGTACTTAAGTACGCTCCGCTCCGGTTCTCGAACCCAATGTTTTCGGCGCGGCCTGACCTGAATCTCAACACATCCTGCGAGCGCTCAGCCGGCCTGCGAAGTGGCCAAATGCTGCCTGGTCAGCGCGATCAGCAGTGCCTGGTCGCGCGCGGCGTGCTCGGGGCGGTTGACCACCTCGTCGCCATTGACGATCGCACCCCAGAAGCCGCGCAGTTCCTCGACGAAGGCTTCGCCGTAGCCGGCACGCAGATCCCTTGTCGACAGTGTGTGGCCGTCCGAGGTCTTCACAGTCAGCCGGGTCGGATGATGGTTGAGCCAGGGCGAGGGGAATTCGAGCTCAAGGCTGGCATCGTCGAAGAAGAGCGTGATGCGTTCCTTGTAGTCGGCGAGCTTCGGCACGGTGAGATGCGTCATCGTCCACAGTGCCTGGCCGTCGAGCAGTTTTACCGCGCCCTGGCCGCCATCGCCATTGGCGAAGATCTGCGCGCCGACAACCTCGCCCTCCGGCACGCTGAGCGCGTCGAGCAGGCCGTGCACGGCATTCACATCGTGAATCAAGGCGGAGCTGTAAGCGCCGGTAAACCCACGGAAAGCCAGATCGGTCATGGGCTGGCCGATGGCGCGCTCGACCTGTTGTTTCTGCTTGCTTTGCGCGGCGGCAATCAGCTCCTCGGGAATGTCGTTGCCTCGCTTGTAGCGCTGGTGGGCGATGAACGGCCAGGCATCGGGATCGTTGACCTCGACCGAGACGGACCGCAACGTCTTTGCCGTGCCGGGCAGCGAGGCCAGCGCCAGCCGGTAGCTCGGATCGAAGCGCTTCATATAGCCGACCTGCATGACCTTGCCGGCCTTGTCGCGCGCGGCGATGATCTCGGCGATTTCCGCCGGGGAATAGCAGAGCGGCTTTTCGCAGAAGACATGCAGGCCGCGCCCGAGTGCGGCCAGTACCTGCTCGTGATGCAGCGGGTCGGGCGAGCCGATGACGACGGCGTCGAGCTTCTGGCCGAACAGTTGCTCCGGCGTTTCGAAATTGGCGATGCCGTGAATTTCGCTGACATATTCCCGCGAAATCCTTGACGGGTCGGCAACGCCGACCAGTTCGAACAGGTCGCCGAGCCGCAACAGGTTTGGAATATGCTCGACCTGCGAAATCATGCCGGCGCCGATGACGCCGACGCGTATCCTGCTCATGCTGTTAATACTCTCTGCAAAAGTGTTCCAGGCTCAGGGTGCGGCGGCCGGCCGGTTGCCGATCTGCGCCAACAGCCCGGCAATCTCAGCTTCCACCGCCTTCAAATCCTCGCCGCCCGACATGATGGAAATCACCTCGTCGCGCGAGATCTCGGACTTGGCGTATGTACCGCGATTGCGGCCGCGGTTGAGCAGCGTGAAAGTGTCACCGACAGGGTAGGCGTGGTGGATGTTGTGGCTGATGAAGATCACGGCCAGGCCGCGCATGCGCGCCTCGATGATGAATTTCAGCACCATCGCCGCCTGATGCACGCCGAGCGCCGAGGTCGGTTCGTCCAAAATCAGCACCTTGGCGCCGAAATGCACGGCGCGTGCGATCGCCACCGACTGGCGCTCGCCGCCCGACAGCGTGCCGACGGCCTGCGTCGGGTCGCGCACGTCGATGCCGATATCGGCCATCGCCTGGCGGGCAATTGTGTTGGCGCGCTCCTTGTCGAAGCGCGAGAAGGGCAGGCGGCTTCTGGTCGGCTCGCGGCCGAGGAAGAAGTTGCGCGTGATCGACATCAGCGAGATCATGCCGAGGTCCTGGAAGACCGTCGCGACGCCGAGGTCCTGCGCGTCGCGCGGGCTGCGGAACGTGACGGGCTTGCCGTCGACGAAAATCTCGCCCTTGGTCGGCCGGTGCACGCCCGACAGAACCTTGATCAGCGTCGACTTGCCGGCGCCGTTGTCGCCCAGCAAGCAGTGCACCTCGCCGGGATAGACCTTGATGTCGATATCCTGCAGCGCGCGCACCGAGCCGAAATTGACCGACACACCACGCAATTCCATGGCTGGCTGGATGGCCGGGGACGGGTTTGGGTAGGTCATTTGCCGCCTCCGCGTCCGAGCGCCTTGAGGCGGATGTAGTTGTTGACCAGCACGGCCATCAAAATGACGATGCCGAGGAAGACCTTGAACCAGTCGGTGTCGATGCCGGTGTAGAAGATGCCCATCTGCACCAGGCCGAAGATCAGCGCGCCGAACAGCACGCCATAGACGGTGCCGTAGCCGCCGGTGAGCAGCACGCCGCCGATGACCGCGGCGATGATCGCCTCGAATTCCTTGAGCAGGCCGCGCGTGGTGTCGGCGGAGCCGGCCTCCATCACCTGGATGGTGGCAAGCAAGGTCGCGGCACAGGCGGTGTAGATGAACAGCGCGATCTTAACCCGGTCGACCGGCACGCCGACATTGCGGGCGGCATTGAGGTCGCCGCCGGTGGCGAAGATCCAGTTGCCGTATTTGGTCTGGGTCAAGACATAGCCGGCAAGCGCTGTCAGTCCGAGCCACCAGACGATCGACATCGGAATGCCGACGACGAAGGGAATGCCGTCGGTGCGGGTGGCGATCCAACCTTGCGTGCCCATCCATTGGAAGAAGCCGGTCAGGAGATGGCCGTTGAACAGGCCCGCGGTTGCCGGGTCCGGCGCGCCGTCGAGGATGTAGGGGATCTGCGTGCGGCCGGTGACGGCGCGGGTGATGCCGATCGACAGGCCGCGCAGGATGTAGAGCGACGCCAGCGTCACGATGAAGGAGGGCAGGCGGGTCTTCACCACGATCAGGCCGTTGACGTAGCCGGTGAGGATGGCGACAGCGAAGGCGCAGGCGATGCCGCCCCACAGCGGCAAGCCCCAGTATTTGACGGTCAGGCCGATGACGACGCCGGCGAAGCCGACCATCGAGCCGACGGAGAGATCGAACTCGCCGGCGATGATGAGAAGGGCTGCGGCCGTGGCGATGATGCCGAGTTCGGCTGCCAGCGTCAGGAAGGTCATCGACCCCTGTAGCGAATAGAGGTTCGACGCACCCGGCAGCAGGGCGAAGATGATGACGGTGGCGATGAGGCCGCCGGCGGCACCGGCTTCGGGCCGGCGCAGCCATTGCGTCAGCCGGCCGGTGCTGGCCAGCCGCTCGTCAGTGCCGGCAGCCCGTTTCGACGTCATGCCGAAACGGTCCTTGCCCAGTACCCCGGGGGCCGGCGCTTCTGGAGGTATCGCCTTGTCTTCCACAACAGCCATTAGGCTCCCCAATCGCTCACTTCGCAATCTCGACCAGAGACGGGGAGCGCATGGCGGCTCCCCGATCCGTTTTGGTCTTGCCTTAGCGGATGCCGTCCTTGGCGAGCGCCAGGATCGCCTTGGCCTTGTCGGGCGAGTCGATGAACAGCGGCCCGGTGTAGGCGTTGTTCTGCGGCCAGAAGCCATGTGTGGCATGCTCGACCAGATAGATCACCGGCAGGTATCCCATCAGATATTGCTGGGCGTCCATGCCGAAGCCCATTTCGCCGGCGACGACGGAATCCAGGACTTCGGGGCTGATGTCGAAGGTGTAGAGCTTGATCTTGCCGAACAGTTCCTTCTGCCGGAAGAACGGGATCAGCGGATTGGCGGCGGTGGCGCCGAGCGCAAACACCGCCTGGGTGTCGGGATGCGCCGACAGATAGGCCTCGGTGCGGCGCTGGATGTCGGCCGGATCGGGCGACACGGTAAGCACCTCGGTGCCGCCGCCTGACGGCTTCAGCCCGTCATTCAACCCCTGGCAGCGCTGGTCGAGGCTGACATTGCCGACCTCGTGGTTGATGCAGACGACCTTGAGCGTGCCTTCCTTGGCCAGCCGCTCGCCCGCCTTCTTGCCGGAATCATATTCGGAGACTGTGCCGACGTAGAGAGAGGTGCCGAGTTCGGCGCCTTCCTTCTCGCCGGAATCCAGGACGACCATCGGAATGTTGGCGGCAAGGCCGGCCTTGACCGATTTACCAAGCGCATTGGCGTCGGCAATGGAGACGGCGATGCCGTCGGGATTGGTGGCGATGGCCGCGTCGAGCAGGCGGGCCTGTTCGACCACGTCGAACACTTGCGGCGCATAATATTCGACCTTGGCGCCGGTGAGCGCCGCCGCATCGTCGACGCCGCGCTTGACCACCGACCAGTAGGGATCGGAGGCCGAGCCATGCACCACGAAGGTGATGCGGACATCCTTCGGGTCCTTCAGGCCCGCGGCCTGCACGACGCCCGCCAGCATACTCATCGAGACAAGCGCGCCGAGCGCCAGTTTCAGAACAGTCTTCATGTCATTCTCCCATTGTCGTTGCAGTTCCAAATCCCTCTTTGCGCTGTTGGCCGACGGATCGGCTTACGGCGCTGACCGGGTGGCCGCTTTGCGGGCCTTTGCCGGTGTCGATGCCCCGAGCCGTGCACGCAGTTCCTCGCGCAACGGCTTCATGCCGATGATGTCGATGTCCTGCGCGCCGAGCCAGTCGCGAAAAGCCTGGTCGCGGAAGAGTTCATATTCCTCGGTGCGGATATAGGCGGAGCGCGGCTCGATCAGTTCGAGCTCGCCCGGCGCGTTGAAGTGCAGGCAAAAGAAGGTCAGGCCTTCACGGACCCCTTCGACCAATGCCTTGTAGGCTGGCTCTATCGGCTTGGAGCGTGGACGGCCCCAGGTCGTCTGAATGGCGGCGTCGAAGATGACAAAGCCTTTGGCGCGGGCTCCAGTGACGCCGCGCTGGAACGCCGCTTCGGTGACGCCGACCAGATTGTCTTTGGGCGAATAGGCCGACAGCGTTTTGGTCAACAGCACCGGCAGCCGATATTCCAGGCCGAGCTTGATGTAGACGTCGCAAAACTCCGGCGACAGCGCTGCCCCCATATGGGCGTCAAGATGAGTGACGTCGATGCCGGCGCGGTAGGCGGTGTCGATCTGGGCGCGAAGCTCGGTTTCCACCGCTTGCGGTGCTGCCTTGCGGCGGGTGGTCGCGACATCGGGCCAGAAATAACCGAACTCGTCCGTCAGGCCGGCCGCGCGCGACGGCGACGTCAGCGGCCGCCATTTGTAGTGCTGCTTTTCGCTGTTCAGCGTCAGGTGGACGCCGAGATCGAGCCGGGGGTCGGCGGCTGTCGCTTCGGCCATCTCAGGGAACCATGGACACGGCACCATCACGGCGCCGGAGCTGCAGGCGCCCAGTGCGGTCAGTTCGAGGAAGGCGCTGTTGGCGCCATGGCACATGCCGACATCGTCTTCATGCAGGACGAGCTGTCGCGTCATGGACGGCCACCGTTTTGCCGGCCACCATCTTGCCGGCCACCATCTTGCCGGCCACCATCTTGCCGGCACGCCGGTTTCGAGGGTCTTCCAAAGTGTGTCCCGTGCTGCATGGAACCGACCGTTTGCCCAACTGGACGCGATGGAACGCCCAACGCGGGCTTTCCGACAGGGCCACTTCGACGAATTCGGATGGGTACGATTTTTCCGCGGGCCTGCATTCTGGAATGTCGATTTCATTCGATATGCCCACAGTCGGCGCTAAACGCCGCTCCGACGTGAGCAGGATGGCTTGGTCCGATCGCAGCGGAGTGGTTCTTTCAAACGGCGGCCGTAGGCGTACTGCTTTCACACCATCAAGCGATGTGGAGACTTGCCATGTACACCGCCGGCGAAGAAGAGATCGAAGCCATTGCCAGGGTGATCCGCTCGGGCGCGCTGTTTCGCTATGGCGAGAACAGCGAGTGCAACCGCTTCGAGGCCCGCTATGCAAGGCATCTCGGCGTCGAGCATTTCGCGCTTGCCGCCAGCGGCACCTATGGGCTCGCCGCCGGCCTGATCGGCCTCGGCATCGGCCCGGGCGATGAGGTGCTGGTGCCGGCGCACACCTATATGGCGACCGCCACAGCAGTGCTGTCGGTCGGCGCCATTCCGGTCATTGTCGACATCGACGAGAGCCTGACCATCGACCCGGCCGCTCTGCGCGACGCCGTCGGCCCGCGCACCAAGGCGGTCATCCCGGTACATATGTGGGGTGCGGCCTGCAACATGAACGCCATCATGGACATCGCTAAAAAACGCGGTCTGCTCGTGCTGGAAGATGTCTGCCAGGGCATTGGCGGCGGCTATGAGGGCAAGAAGCTCGGCTCCATCGGCCATGCCGGCGCCTACTCCTTCAACTACTTCAAGAACATGACGTCGGGCGAGGGCGGCGGCATCGCCACCAGCTATCCGAAAGTGGCGGAGCGGGCGCGCTGCGCCATCGACCCCTGCCACTTCTACTGGCAGGGCCGCAGCGACAGCATCAAGCCGTTCGCCGGCATCGGCGCGCGCGCCTCGGAATTGATGGGCGCGATGCTCAATGTCCAGCTCGACCGTCTCGACGGCATCATCGAGGCGATGCGGGCGGAGAAGAAGAAGGTGCTGGCCGGCACGCGCCATCTCGGCAATCTCGGTCTGACGCCGTCGCCGATGAACAGCCCCGACGACGATTGCGCGGCGCAGGTGATGTATCTGCTGCCCAGCGAACAGGCGGCGCAGACTTTTTCGAAGACCATTCCGAGCGTCATTGCCGGCAAGACCGGCCGCCACAATTTCACTCAGTGGGACCAGGTGCTGATGCATGAGGGCGCGCATCATCCGGCGCTCAATCCGTACACGCTGCCGGAAAACAAGGGCCTGCGGCTGACCTATGCCGACGATCTCGGCAAGGGTTCTCTCGACATCCTCAACCGCACGGTGATGATCGCGATGAATCCGGCGCATGGCGACGCCGACATCGACGACATGGTCCATAACATCGATGCGGCGGCCCGTGTGGCGCTGGAGAATGCCTCGCTGGACGATGTCGAGGTGCGCAAGGCAGCGCCCGTCGATCTGCAGAAATTCGATAGTGTGAATTGAAGCGCTCAGCGCTGGATCGGCCTATTGCCGGTCCAGCCGCATGAAGGCAGCGCGCAACGCCAGCACCGCGCGCAGGATCTGGCGTTCGTCCATCGCGGCATAGCCGAGCAGCAGGCCGTGTTCCGGCTCGCTCGAATGGTAGTTGATCGAGATGCCCTGCACGTCGAGGCCCTCCTTGACGGCGGCGGCGACGACGTCGCTGTCCTTGTAGGGTCGGACGAAACTGGCCAGCAGCTGCATGCCGGAATCGTTCTCGGTCACAGTCAGCCATTCGGCCAGATGCTCCTGGCACAGCTTGACGAAATTGGCTTGCCGGCGCGCATAAAGGCGGCGCATGCGTTTCAGATGTGTGGCGAAATAGCCTTGCGTGATGAAGTCGTTGACCGTCGCCTGCAGGATCAGCGGCGCGAACTGGCCGGTGATCGAGACGGCACGGTCGAAGGGCACGGACAGTTCGCGGGGTACGATGAGATAGCCGATGCGAAGCGTCGGGATCAGCGTCTTGCCGAAGGAACCAATATAGACGACGCGGTCGGCATGATCGAGGCCGCGCAGCGCCGGCACCGGCCGGCCACGGTACCGGTACTCGCCGTCATAATCGTCCTCGACGATCCAGGCGCCGTGGCGCTCGGCGATGTCGAGCAGCTGCAGCCGTTCCTCGATGCGCATGATGGTGCCGAACGGCCACTGGCAGGATGGCGTCACATAGATCAGGCGCGGCGGCGGCAGCTCTGGGTCTGCGAGATGCCATCCAAGGCGATCGACCTTCAAGGGCGCAAGCTGCGCGCCGCTGGCGAGAAAGGCGCTCTTGGCGCCGAGATAGCCGGGCTCCTCCATCCAGACATGGTCGCCTTCGTCCATCAGCACGCGCGAAGCGAGGTCGAGTGCCGCCTGCGCGCCGGTGACGATGATGACCTGGTCGGCGGTGCAGTTGATGCCGCGCGACAGGCTGATGGTCGACGCAATGGCCTGGCGCAGACCGGGATGGCCGGCAAAGGAGATATAGCCGAGCAAGTTCTCGTCGCGGCTGCGCGCATTGCGCACCAGAAGGCTGGACCAGATGGTGAAGGGGAAGGAGGCGGTTTCCGGCACGCCGGGATGGAAGTTGATGACGCCGGCATTGCGTGGCGGCTGTGGGCCGTTGACGATGGTCTGACCGCGCCGCGAGAGTTTTTGCGGGGCGGCGAGGCCGGCACGCAGCGCGGCCGGCGGGCGTTTCTGCTGGATCGGCGCCACCCAGGTGCCGGACCCGGCGCGCGCCTCGATAAAACCTTCGGCGAGCAGCTGGTCGTAGGCGGCGATCACCGTGTTGCGGCCGACCTTGAGATCCTCGGCCAGCGAGCGTGTCGAAGGAAGCAGCGTGTTCTGCTGAATCTGGCCGTCGAGGATGAAGCGCCGCAAGGCGCCATAGATCTGTCGGTGCATCGGTTCGTCCGAGCCGCGGTCGACCGACATGATGTCGAGGGAAAGGCGCATATGGTCGGCCAAGCTAGTCTCCGACGAACCTGGCGGCGCGGGCGATCTTTTCTTCGTTAAGCAGGCAGACAGTCTCCAGCACCAGCCGTCTGGTTGCGGGACGGACCTCACGGCTGTTCTTCAGCGCGCGGTGAACGGTTGCCGCGCCGAGTTCCGCCTTCTCGGCGATCTCACGGATGGTGCAAAGCCGTTCCATGCCGAGTGCCGCCTCGAATGCCATGTCGCTCCTCCATCCGCATCAAGGCATGCCTCGTCGCCAGCCTCAAGCTGGAAACGCCGGGCCGGCAACTCCGGGGTCGAAAATTCGATGCCAAGAACTGTGCGATCCGCGCCGCCAAGGGAGGGCGGCGGCGCGGATCGCCGGGCGCTTTCGCGTCGCTACCCCTACCGAGGCGCGCGCCCAACCGGCCCAACCACCAGCCCCCCGGCGGTGGTCAGGCCATGTCTCGTGTAGCCACCTCGAACCCGGCCTTGCGGGCCGTGGCGAGAAGCGAGGCGTAGCCCTTCGTGGCATAGGTCAAGGGATGTGCCTTGGCCGGGTCCTGTTCGGCCTCGACGACGATCCAGCCTTCGAAGCCGCGCTTGGCCAGCGGCTTCAATAGCGACAGGAAATCGACGGAACCGTCGCCGGGCACAGTGAAAATCCCTTCCATCACTGCCGCCATGAAACTCATGTCCTCGCGCCGTGCCTTCTCCAGCACGGCCGCGCGGACGTCCTTGCAATGGAAATGCACGATGCGGTCGAGATGCCGGTTCAGGAGGGAGGCCGGGTCGCCGCCTGAGAACAGACAATGGCCGGTATCGAACAGCAGGCCGACGCTCTTGCCGGTTGCGGCCATCAGCCTGTCGACCTCGTCATCGCTCTCGACGATGGTGCCCATATGGTGATGGAAAGCCATGCCGACGCCGAAGGCAGCCATGCGGTCGGCGAGTTCGGTCAGCTTCTCGCCATAGGCAGTCCATTCGCCGTCAGCGAGGCGCGGACGCTGTGAGATCGGCGCGAAAATGCCGTCATGACGGCCGCGCGAGGTGTCGGCATAGACGACGACCTTGGCGCCGAGGTCGCGCAGCAGGGTCAGATGCGAGGTGATGGCGGCGAATTCCTCGTCGACCGTGCGGTCCAGAATGCGGCCGTCATACCAGCCGGAGACGAGCTCCAGTCCGTAAGAAGACAGGATCGGTCCAAGCTCGTCGCTTCGCCTGGGGAATTTGCCGCCGAGTTCGGTGCCGCGATAGCCGGCCTGCCTGGTTTCCGACAGACATGTCGCGAGCGGCGTATCCCCGCCGAGTGCGGGAACATCGTCATTGCTCCAGGTGATTGGATTGATGCCGATCTTGACCGTCATGCCGCTACTTCAAAGGCTCGGGGAACCACAAAGCCGAGGCCGGCAAACTGAGGGGAAAGAGGACCTGTCACTAGGTCCAGTTGAGGTAAATTTGGCAGAACCAATCGGGAGCGCTAAAAGCGCTTCCCGTTTGAACGGACTAAGTCGACGCGCTTTATGTCTTCGTTTTATGCATGTCGTTGTCTCAAAACCGGCGCCACTTTTGAGCGACATGCATTAATCCTGCTGCGGCCTTCCGAAGGCCGCGCGCAGTTCGTCCTTGGCGTCCTCGAGCACTTTCCGGCGCGCCTGCGGCAGGTTCTTGCCGGCGCGGTTGATGTAGAAATTCAGCATCGACATGGCCGACTGAAACGGCTCGGCCTTGCGGCGGTCGCTGTGCTCGGCCGAGCGCTTGAGCGAGGCCGCGATCTTCCTGGCGTCGTCGGCTTCGAAGATGTGGTCCTCGAGGTCCATCGCATCGCTGTGCTCGGTCACCTCGGCCGACCATTTCTTTTTCGCGGTCATGACAAAACTCCTTCCTGTCGCAAAAACTCGGGCAGGCCGCCGCCGGTTCCCGAGAAAGTCGCCGGGCCGCTGGAGCCACGGATCATGGCCCTGTGGCGCTGCCCGTCGCGGTGAATGCGCCGATAGTGGCGACACAACGGTCGACTTCCCAGGACCGTAGACAGGAAACGCCTTGACCCCGATCGTCGCCAATCAGGCGGATAGCCCCGGCATCGACAGCAGCTACGCCTGGATGCGGCTTGCCATCTCCATGCTGCTGGCGACGATCGGTGCGGTCGGCATGTGGGCCGTCGTCGTCGTGCTGCCGGCCGTGCAGGCCGAGTTCGGCGTTGACCGCGCCGCGGCATCGATGCCCTACACCGCAACCATGGTCGGCTTCGCCGCCGGCAATGTGCTGGTTGGCCGCGCGGTCGATCGCATGGGGTATTGGATCCCGGCACTGCTATCCTCGGTGGCTCTCGCCGCCGGCCTGCTGCTCGCCGCGTTGTCGACCTCTATCCTGCAATTCACCCTTGCCCAGGGCGTGCTGATTGGTGTCGGCACATCGGTGATCTTCGGGCCGCTGATCGCCGACATCTCGCACTGGTTCAACCGTCGGCGCGGCGTCGCCGTCACGGCGGCGGCGGCTGGCAACTATCTCGCCGGAGCGCTCTGGCCAACCATCATGCCGACGCTGATCAAGGCGGAGGGCTGGCGCTTCACCTATGCCGGCATCGGTGTCTTCTGCCTGGTCACCATGGTGCCCCTGGTGCTGTTGTTGCGGCGCGCTGCTCCGGCGGCGGCTGCCGCCGGTTCACCCGGAAGCCGGACAGTGCAGTCGATTTCGCTGTCTCCGGCGGCGTTACAGGTGCTGCTGATCGTTGCCGGTCTCGGCTGCTGCGTGGCGATGTCGATGCCGCAGGTGCACATCGTCGCCTATTGCATGGATCTTGGCTACGGCATTGCGCATGGCGCCGACATGCTGTCGATCATGATGGCGGCGGGCGTCGTCAGCCGGCTCGCCTCCGGCTTTGTCGCCGACCGCATCGGCGGCGTGAAAACCCTGCTTTTCGGTTCCGTGCTGCAATGCCTGTCGCTCTTGTTTTACATCCCGTTCGACGGGCTTGCCTCGCTCTATGTCGTGTCGCTGGTGTTCGGCCTGTCGCAAGGCGGCATCGTGCCTTGCTATGCCATCATCGTGCGCGAATACCTGCCCGCCAGGGAGGCCGGCCAGCGTATCGGCATCGTCATGATGGCGACCATCTTCGGCATGGCGATCGGTGGCTGGATGTCGGGCTGGATCTACGACCTGACCGGCTCTTACGCCGCCGCGTTCCTCAACGGGATCGCGTGGAACTTGCTGAACATAGTGGCGATCGGGCTGCTGCTGTGGAAAGCAAAACGCAGTGCTGCCCTGATGGCTTAATTAGGCAGGATTGCCCTGTTGCTTGACAAGGGCGATTGGCTGCGCGACGCCAGCAGGCGAGTGGGTGCGGCAGCAGCCGGTTGGCATGGTGGCAGTGGAAAAGCTGAACATGGTTTCGCAAGGGCGCAGCGGCCGGGGCCCGGCATGTGGAGGATGTCCATGACCAAGCCGCGCTCGCGTCGTGGGGGCGGCCGCCCGACCCTATCAGATGTGGCGCGCAAGGCCGGCGTCGGCGCCATCACCGTGTCGCGGGCGCTGCGCGAACCGGAACGCGTCAGCCAGGATCTGCGGCGCCAGATCCAGGCCGCCGTCGACGAACTCGGTTATGTCCCGGATCCCAATGCACGGGCGCTGGCCTCGGCGCGCGCCGATGTGTTCGGCGTGCTGGTGCCGTCGCTGACCAACAACGTCTTCGCCGAAGTGGTGCGCGGCATCTATGACAGCCTGTCGGACGGCCCGTTCCGCGTCCAGCTCGGCAACACCCATTATTCCGGCCTCGAGGAGGAGCGCCTGCTGCAGGTGTTCGCACCGCAGCGCCCGGCGGCGCTGATCGTGGCCGGCATCGACCAGACGCCGACCTCGCGAAAGCTGCTGGAGAGCGCGGGCTGCCCGGTGGTGCAGGTGATGGAGACCGGGCCCGATCCGGTCGACATGCTGGTCGGCTTCTCGCATTTCGACGGCGGCCGCACCGCGACCGAGCATCTGATCGAGGCGGGCTACCGGCGGATCGGCTTCATCGGCGCACGCATGGACCCGCGCTCGCAGCGGCGGCTTGCCGGCTATCGCGCGGCAATGGAGAAGGCCGGCCTGTTCGACCCGCGGCTGGTCACCACCACGCCGCTACTGTCCAGCGTGACGCTCGGCCGCGAGCTGCTTCGCGATGCGCTGGCCAAGATGCCGGCGCTCGACGGCGTCTTCTGCAACAATGACGACATCGCGCTCGGCGTTTTGTTCGAATGCCATAGCGCCGCGCTCAACGTGCCGAAAACAATCGGCATTGTCGGCTTCAACGACCTCGAAATGATGCAGGCGGCGTTCCCGCCGCTCACCAGTATCCGCACCCCTCGCTATGAAATCGGCCGTCGGTCTGTCGCCATGGCGCTGGCGGCGATCGCAGGACGAAGGCCTGAGCAGCGGGTCGTCGATCTTGGTTTCGAACTCAAGCCCCGCGAGAGCACCGCACGTTGAACACGCTTTGGCCGGCCTCAGCAAATGGTGCTTTACACAACGTCATGGTAGCGCTACCATTTTCGTCGGGCAGACGTTTTGATGAAAGGCCGCCCCTGTTTATTATACATAAGCAACAGCTCATGCTTGTTTATTATGTATAATATGCTAGTTTCGTTTCTCGCCTGTGAAGCGGCGAGGGGGAGGGGATCGGGCCGGCTTCGGGCCCTTGAGACGTGGCGCCGGCCAGGCTGGAGGGCCTTCGGCAGGCGTGGAAAACACACCACGACAAACAGCATCAAATTAACAAGCAGCAGCAAATAAAACTACAACTGGGAGGAATATCGATGATCAAGTCACTTGTTGGTGGCATCGTTGCCGCCACTGCATTCGTCATGCTGAGTTCGTCGGCCATGGCCGACCCGGAAGTTGTCAAGGGCCCGTCGGCTGAGCCGGATTGCTTTGCGCCCTGGGCGGCCGATACGCAGTTCTTCAAGTTCCCCAAGAAAGACGGCCCATACCGCATCGCGCTCGCCAATGGCTATATCGCCAACACCTGGCGCATCCAGATGGTGCAGACCGCCAAGGCCTATGCGGCCCAGCCGGAGGTCGCTGCGAAACTGAAGGAATTCAAGGTCGTCTCGACCGGCGAGGACGTGCCGGCTCAGATTTCGGCGATCAACAACTTCATCGATTCCGGCTATGACGCGATCGTCGTCAACGCCCAGAACCCGACCGCTTTCGGGCCGGTCATCAAGCGCGCCAAGGAAGCTGGCGTCATCCTCGTCGCCTTCGACAATATTCTCGATACCAAGGACGCCATCAACGTCAATGTCGACCAGAAGGGCCTTGGCGAATTGTGGGGCAAATGGCTGGTCGGCCATGTGCCGAATGGCGGCAAGGTGCTCGAAGTGCGCGGCGTTGCCGGGACTTCCGTCGACACCGACCGTCACAACGGAATCCATGAAGCGCTCGATGCCTCCGGCAAGAAATGGGAGGTCACCGAGGTGGTCGGCAAATGGGACGACGGCGTGGCACAGAAGGCTACGGCCGACGCCATTGCCACCAACGGTCCGTTCGACGGAATCACCGGGCAAGGCGGCGACACCGGCATCGTGCAGGCGATGATCGATGCCAAGCATGCTTTCGTGCCGTTCGGCGGGGAGACCGAGAACGGTTTCCGCAAGTTCTGCGCGGCACATGCCGGCGACGGGCTGAAATGCTCATCGGCCGGCACCGGTCCGGCGCAGGTCGCGGTCGCCATCAAGACGGCCATTGCCGCGCTCGAAGGCAACGTCGTTCCGCAAGCAGTGAAACTGCCACTGGCGATCGTCGAGGATCCGAACTTCAAGGCCGGTCAGGATTTCTTCCCCGACCAGTCCGACAATTTCTTCGTCGGCAATTCCTTCCCGACCTGCGGCATCAATTTCACCGCGCAGGAAATTATGGGCCAGACCAAAGCTGACCAATAGGGGCTGACCAATAGGCGGCATATCCGGCGCCGCGGGATCTCCGCGGCGCCGGCCACTCGATATCCCTTGAAGTCAAACTGCCTCGGGAGGGCCGATGGACGGTGCGGTTCCGCTCTTCCGGATGGAAGGCATATCCAAGCGCTATGGTGGTGTGCGGGCGCTGGAAAAGGCCGAGCTTTCGGTCTCGTCCGGTAGCATCCACGCCATTCTCGGCGAAAACGGCGCCGGCAAATCGACGCTGATCAAGGTCATGGCGGGCGTCGTCGCGCCCGACGAAGGCCGCATGATGCTGAACGGCAGCGAGGTGACGTTCGCTTCGCCTGCTGCTGCAAACAAGTCCGGCATCGTCTGCATCTTCCAGGAGCTGTCGCTGGTTCCCGAACTCAGCGTTGCCGACAACATCGTCATCTCCGATCCGCCGAAGCGTTTCGGCATGATCGACCGCAAGGCGCAGCGCCGCATTGCCGAGGATGCGCTGGCACGCGCAGGTGCGGCCGACATCCATCCATTGGCGCTGGTCAAGGATCTTCCGCTTTCAAGAAGACAGATGGTCGAGATCGCCAAGGCATTGGCCAGGAAGCCGCGCATCCTGATCCTCGACGAGGCGACCTCGGCGCTGACCGCGACGGACGTCGCCAGGATATTCAGCGTGCTCAAGCGATTGCGCTCGGAAGGGCTGGCGCTGCTTTACATTTCGCACCGCATGAACGAGATCGCCGAGCTTGCCGACCACTGCACGGTGTTTCGCAACGGCCGCAATGTCGCCAGCTACAAGGCAGGCACAAAGAGCGACAACGAAGTCGTCGAACTGATGATCGGGCGCGAATACAGCCATATTTTCCCGCCGAAACCCGCGCGCGCTGCCGCCGCCGCCGTTCCTGTGCTGGAGGCGCGCAAGCTGTCCTGGACGGACCGGCTGGACAATGTCTCGCTGACCGTCGGGGCAGGCGAGGTCGTCGGCCTTGGCGGGCTGGACGGCCAGGGCCAGCGCGAATTGCTGCTTGCCTTTTTCGGTGTGCTGCGCGGCCTCGGCGGCCAGATCCTTATCGACGGCAAGCCGGTTTCGATCGCCAGCCCGCAAGCGGCGCGCGACGACCGCATCGGCATGGCGCTGATCCCGGAGGACCGCAAGACCGAAGGCCTGATGCTGCCGATGACGGTGCGCGAGAACCTCTCCTTTGCCGCCCTAGACCGGCTGTCCAAGGCCGGCATCATCGACCGCGCCGCCGAACAGCGGCTGATCGACGACATGGTCGGGCTGCTGGCGATCAAGACGGCCGGCCTCGACATTCCGGTCGGTGCGCTGTCGGGGGGCAACCAGCAGAAGGTGGTCATCGCCAAATGGCTGATGCGCCAGCCGCGCATCATCCTGCTCAACGATCCGACGCGCGGCATCGATGTCGGCACCAAGCAGGAACTCTATCAACTGATGCGCAAGCTGGCGGATGCGGGGGCGGCGATCCTGTTCTATTCAACCGACTATGACGAACTGATCGGCTGCTGCGACCGCGTGCTGGTGCTCTATGACGGCGCGGTCAAGCGCGAGCTGGTCGGAGCCGAGATCACCGAGCGGGCGCTGATTGCAAGCGCGCTCAACATCCACGGCGATGACGCCGGCGCAAGAGACGATGCCGGCGCAAGACAGGGAGCGGACGCGTGAAAGAGTGGCGCTACTGGCTGGCCGAGCAGCGCGGAACACTGATGGCACTCGGCATATTCATTGTCATGTTCGTCATCTACACCTCGAACCATCCGGCGGGCTTCACCGCCAATGTCGTGCAGACGGCGTCGAACAAGGGCGTGCTGCTCGCCTTCGTCGCCATGGCGCAGACACTGGTCGTGATCACCGCCGGCATCGACCTCTCCGTCGGTATGATCTTCACGCTGACCAATTGCCTCGCCTCCTGGGTGGTCATCGGCACCGGCCTTGAGACCGCTTTCGGCGTCATCGCCGTGCTCGGCACCGGGCTCCTGTGCGGGGCGATCAACGGCGCCATCGTCATCTACGGCCGCCTGCAGCCGATCGTCGCCACGATCGCCACGGGTGCGGTCTATTTCGGCATCGCGCTGCTGCTCAGGCCGTTTCCCGGCGGTTCGGTCAACGAAGGTCTCGCCGACGCGCTGACCGGACGCCTGTTGGGCGTGGTGCCGGCGAGCCTGGTCGTGCTGCTCGCCGTCGTGCTCGTGGTCTGGGTACCGTTCAGCCGCTCGGTGCTCGGGCGCGCGGCCTATGCGGCCGGATCCTCGGAGACGGCGGCCTACATGTCCGGTGTGCCGATAAGGCGCGGCAAGTTCGCTGCCTACGCGCTCGCAGGCCTGTTGGCCGCGATCGGCGGACTGTTCCTGACCTTCTTCACCTATACGGGCGATGCAGCCTATGCCAGCGGCAACGCCTATACGCTGTTTTCGATCGCCGCGGTGGTGCTGGGCGGCGTCTCGCTGTTCGGCGGGAAAGGCAGCGCCATCGGCGCCATCTTCGGCGCGCTGGCCTTCCGCACCATCGGTGACCTGTTGTTCGTGTTCGATTTCGACCCGCTATGGCAGCCGCTGTTCCAGGGCGTTATCCTGCTGGTCGCGGTCAGCCTTGGCGCCTTTGCACTGTTTCGGGTCCGCAACCGGCTGGAGTGGTTCCTGTGAGCGAAACGACATTGGGCGGTATCGCCGGCCGCATGCCGAAATTCATCCGCCGCGCCGATCCGGCGGTGCTGACGGCCTTCGCCTGCATCGTGCTGTTGCTGTTCCTAGGCAGCCTCTATTCCAGGAGCTTTCTGTCGCCTGAATATCTCTTGCAGCAGCTCAAGGTGGCCTCGTTCCTCGGCGTCATCGCCACAGGCATGATGCTGGTCATCCTGCTAGGCCAGATCGACCTGTCGGTGCCGTGGGCGGTGGCGGCGGGCGCGATGATGGCGTGTGCGGCTGCGGCCTATGGCCCGATCGGTGTGGCGCTGGCCATCCCGTTCGGCATCTTCTGCGGGGTGCTGATCGGCATCGTCAACGGCTTTGGCGTCGCCTATCTGCGCATACCCTCGATGATCATCACGCTCGCCACCAACGCTGTCGCGCAAGGGCTCATGGTCGTTTATACCGGCGGCTACTCGCCACAGGATTCGGCCACCGGCGCCATGCGCTATCTTGCGACAGGTTTTACCATTCCTGGCGTGCCTAACGCCGTCATCATCTGGGCGCTGATTGGCGCTGCGATGGTGTTCGTGCTGTCCCGCACCAGCTTCGGCCGCACCGTCTACGGCATCGGCAACCGCGAGCGTGCCGCCTATCTCTCCGGCATCGATACAAGGCGCGTGGTGATGATCGCCTTCGCTATCTCAGGCGGGCTGTCCGCCTTTGGCGGGGTGCTTCTCGCCGGCTATGCCTCCAAGGCGGCGCAATCGATGGGCGATGCCTATCTCCTGCCGTCGATCGCCGCCGTGGTTCTGGGCGGCACCTCCATCCTGGGTGGCCGCGGCTCCTATCTCGGCACCGTCGCCGGTGTCATTCTGATCACCCTCCTGCAGTCCATACTCTCGGTCATGCAGATGCCGGAGGCGGGGCGGCAGATCGTCTATGGCCTAGTCATCGTTGCCATGCTCCTGCTCTACGGCCGCGCGCCGGCAAGCCGCTGACCGTGGACGAAAAGACGGCACAGGCGCCAATGGGCGCTACCGGCTCAGTGCCTCGGGCCATTGTGGTGATGGGCGTCGCCGGCTGCGGAAAATCGGCTGTCGGCAAAGCATTGGCAGCAGAGGAAGGGGCCGTCTTTGTCGAAGGCGACAGGCTGCACCCACCCGAAAACGTCGCCCGCATGGCGAGCGGCGAGCCGCTCACAGATCAACTGCGTGAGGGCTGGCTCGATGCCATCGGCGAGCGGATCGCCGACCTGACCGGCAGCGGCCAAAGCGTGGTTGCCGCCTGCTCGGCGCTGAAGCGCAGCTACCGCGATCGTCTGCGTGGCTTCCGCCGGGATATCGATTTCATCTATCTGAAGATCGATCCCGCAACCGCCAAGCAGCGTGTCGCCAACCGCAAGGGCCATTTCATGCCGGCAAGCCTGGTCGAAAGCCAGTTCGCCATCCTTGAGCCGCCTGGCGCCGACGAGCGGGCGCTGACGGCCGACGCCACACTTCCAGTGGCTGAGATCGTCACCGCCGTTGCCAGCCTGCTGGCCGGCGCAAAATCATGAACCACCCTCGTCGGGCAAGGCGGTTTCCGGCCGTTCGGTGAACCGGTCATGGCCTGACCAGACCATCATTTGCTCGGGATAGAGTTTCAGCGCCTCCAGCAAGCGGTCGCGCTTGAGCAATATGTACTCGGCCTGAAGCGCCATGTTCTTGGCGCCGCCGGCTCTGGTCGCGGGCTCGCCGGCCTCTGCCGGGGCCGGCACCAGTTCGGGACTTAGGACGGCGCGGTATTGGCGGAACGGATCGGTCTCGAAGGTCGACATGGAAAACAGCGCCGCCTTGCCTCTGGCAGCGAAATTCGTCGGCGCCGAAGCCAGGTGGGTCCAACCGCTCTCGCCAAGGCCGACTTCGGTGAATGTCGAGCCGGCATGCACCGTGTTGGTCACCAACACCACGCCGTTGCTGCCAAGGATCTTCTGGATCCGGCCGGTGACCTGGTAGGCGTCGCTGCGGTCGAACACGATCCGGCTTTTCAGGAAACGGTTCTCGACCCGAACCATCGGCGGGTTCAGGAAGCGCAAGCCGAAGGTCGAATCGGATATGCCGTGAGCCCTGACGCTGAGCTGGTGTGTCTCGATACCGGCCTCATGGAGAGCGCGTTTGCCGATGATGGTCTGTGCCGTGAACTGGTCGCACCAGATGATAGCGCCGTGGCCGCGCTTCAGCGCCGCTTGCAGGCCTTCCAGGCCCTCCAGCCGGATATCAGGTGACCAGCGGCGGCCGATGAGATGCGCGGCAAGCAGCAAACGCCGGCGGTGGTTGGCGCAGAGCAAGGCCCTGAACTGCCTTTGCGCATCGATGCCATTGCCGAGCACGGCGCGCGTCGCGGCGGCGTAGCGCACGAAATCCTTGCGGATATGGCGCTTGAGGCGCAGCCCCGACATGCGACTGCAGATCGCGGCCCACCAATTGACCGGCAGCAATGCCGCGACCCCGAGATAGAAGGCGGCCAGCAGCAGCTCGCGGAAATCCCTGTTGTTGAAGGTGCGCAACTTGCCGGCGCGGACCTGCTTGCGGCTGAAGAAGCGGACATGCTCGGCGCGTTCGGGCACCAGGATGTCGGCGATGATTTCCGTATCATAAATGACGGCGGAAGATGGTGTCCGGTCGGCTTTCCGGGATTTTCCCAACCACGGCAGCCTCATCCGATCGGTGTCCACCTGTTCTTGCGTGCGTCCGGAAATCGCTTTACTGCGTCTGCCACGGGCGCGCAATCGGCGCCGGCAAGGCCATGGTGAACGCCATTCAGGGTTCGAACTTGAAACAGGCCCTATCGGTAGCACTTCCCCAACTGGCGCCCTGGCGGCCGGCTGCGGTGGCGCTGATGGCGCCGGACCGGCCGTCCCTGAGCTTTGCCGGCCTCGCCAATCTTGTCGACAAGCTCTGCGGCGATCTCGCCAGGCGTGGCGTTGCCCGCGGCACGGCCGTCGGCATCGTCTTGCCCAACGGCCCGGAAATGGCGGCCTGTTTCCTGGCGGTCTCGGCGTTGGCGACGGCGGCGCCGCTCAATCCGGCTTACGGCGAAGACGAATTCCGCTTCTATCTCGGCGATCTCGATGTGAAGCTGCTGCTGTGCGGACAAGGCATGGGCGATGCCGCGCGCAACGCCGCAAAGGGGCTCGGCATTGCGGTGCTCGACGTCGTCGTGACTGACGGCGCCAAGGCCGGCGAGTTTCTGCTGGCGGGCGACGCCGAGGTGGAGGCTGCCAGCGAGGCTCGCCTCGACGATATGCAGTTCAACGGACCCGACGATTTCGCGCTTGTCCTGCACACATCGGGAACCACGGCGCGACCGAAGATCGTCGGCTTGCGGCAGCGCAATCTGCAGGCATCGATGGCCAACATCGCCAGCACCCTGGCGCTGTCGGCAAACGATATGTGTCTCAACGTGATGCCGCTGTTCCACATTCACGGGCTGATGGCGGCGCTCAGCGCACAGCTGGCAGTCGGCGGCGCTGTTGTCTGCACGCCGGGCTTCAACCCGCTCAAATTCTACGGCTGGCTGGGCGATTTCCGGCCGAGCTGGTACAGCGCGGTGCCGACCATGCATCAGGCGATCCTGGCGCGCGCCGCCCGCAATGGCGAAACCATCGCGGCTGCGCGGCTGCGCTTCATCCGCTCGTCTTCGGCAGCGCTTCCCGACACCGTGTTCCGCGACCTCGAGCGCGTCTTCGGCTGTCCGGTGGTCGAGGCCTATGGCATGACCGAGGCGGCGCACCAGATGACATCCAACGGCCTGCCGCCGGCACGCCGCAAGCCAGGCTCGGTCGGCCTGCCTGCGGGTCCGCAGGTGACGATCCTGGACGACAAGGGGACGATCCTGCCGGCGGGTGAAAAGGGCGAGATCGCGGTGCGCGGCGCCAACATCCATGATGGCTATCTCGACAATCCGGTGGCCAATGAAGCTGCCTTCAGCGATGGCTGGTTCCGCACCGGCGACCAGGGCCTCATCGACGAGGATGGCGATCTGAAGATCACCGGGCGGCTGAAGGAGATCATCAATCGCGGCGGCGAAAAGATCTCGCCGCTCGAGGTCGACAATGTGCTGCTCGATCATCCGCTGGTGGCGCAGGCGGTGACCTTCGCCGTGCCGCACGCCATGCTCGGCGAAGAGGTGGGTGCGGCCATCGTGCTGGCCGAGGGCGCCACCGCCGATGCCGAGCAGATTCGCGATTTCGCGCGCAGCCGGATCGTCGAGTTCAAGGTGCCGCGCCACATCCTGTTTCTCCAGGAGATACCCAAGGGTCCCACCGGCAAAATCCAGCGCGTCGGCCTGGCCGGCAAGCTCGGCCTGGTCTGAGGACTCTCATTTCAGCATGATCTTGTCCGAAAAACGGTTCGCACTTTTCGGGACCATGCTCTAATTTAGATCTGCGATGTCAGCTCGACCGGAAAATCATCATTGTCGGCGTCGCGCATGGCGGCGAGGCTGCGATTGTCCAGCACTTCGGCGATCGCCTGGCGCACTTCCAGCATCATGTGCCGGACCTGGCAGGTCGCCTCGTCGCAATCCTCGCAGCGCTGGTATTGCGTGCGGCTGGCGCAGGGTATGGGAGCGAGCGGGCCGTCCAGCACGCGCACGACGTGGCCGATCTTGATTTCGGAAGCCGGCCGGGCGAGGCGATAACCGCCTTCCTTGCCCTTGCGACTGAGGACGAAACCGGCATTGCGCAGCTCGCCCAGAATGGCATCCAGGAATTTCTTCGGGATGTTGTTGGCGATCGCGATGTCGTTGACGAATGCAAGCTGGCCGACCGGCAGGCCGGAAAGATGCACGAGGGCCTTGAGGCCGTATTTGCCTTTTTTGGTAAGCATGCCCGCTTCAGTTCATGAAAACCCCAACCACCCGCATCTGGCGGTTGTTTGTGTGCAAATCATGACGTTTCGCCTGAACAACCCGGTTTCGCGTAGAACAAGCCGCCCGATTGCACGTTGGGCACAAAGGCGTTGATTCTTTGTAACGTTTTTCACCGATCGCGACAGATTCCGCCTGAAGCCGTTTGTCGGCGCGCGAAAACGAAGAAGGCGGCAAAGCGCCGGCTTTCTTGTGAGGTGAGGTCGAACGCTGCTGATATCAGCGGCTGCCATAGGTCTGGTCGAGCAGACCGCCGGCGGCGAAGTGCTCCTTCTGTACCTTGTCCCAGCCGCCAAAGACGTCTTCCACAGTCAGCAGGCGGACATCGGGGAAGTCGGCCTTGTATTTTGCCGCGACTTCAGCGTTGCGGGCGCGCAGGCCATTTTCAGCCGCGATGGTCTGGCCCTCGGGCGTGTAGAGGAAATCGAGATAGGTCTTGGCGAGGTCACGGCTGCCGTGCTCGTCGGCGACCTTGTCGACGATCGCCACCGGGAATTCGGCGAGCAGGCTGACCGTTGGCGTGACCTGTTCGAACTTGTCGTTGCCATACTCCTTGCGGATACCGCGCGTTTCCGACTCGAAGGTGATCAGCACGTCGCCGATGTCGCGTTGCACGAAGGTGGTGGTGGCGGCGCGCCCGCCGGTGTCGAAGATCGGCACGTTGTTGAACAGCTTGGTGACGAACTCCTTCACCTTGGCGTCGTCGCCCTTGAAGGCTTCCTTGGCGTAGGCGGTTGCGGCCAGATAGGTGTAGCGCGCATTGCCCGAGGTCTTGGGGTTGGGGAAGATCACCTGCACGTCGTCGCGCACGAGGTCGTTCCAGTTCTTGATGTGCTTGGGGTTGCCCGCGCGGACGAGAAAGGATGGGAGCGAATAGAAGGGCGAGGCGTTGTCGGGGAAATCCTTCTGCCAGTCGGCGGAGACGAGGCCTTTCTTGACCAGAAAGTCGATGTCGGTGACCTGGTTGAAGGTGACGACATCGGCGCCGAGGCCTTCGGCAATGGCGCGCGCCTGCGCCGAGGTGCCGGCGTGCGACTGGTCGACGGTGACGCCCGGATGGCCGGCGACGAAAGCCTTGTTCACCTGCGCGAACAATTCGCGGCCGACATCATAGGAAGCGTTGAGCAATTTGTCGGCCGACCAGGCCTGCGAACAGGCGAGGATCAGGCCGGCGACAGTGGCGACGCTGAGGAAAAATCGCTTCATGAACACAGGCTCCGATGTGCAATGCGTTGCCAGAACATAGCCGGGCCGGAGGGTGTACTGCGAGGCACACGGGGCAGACGTATGGCGTTGCAGCGAAAAAGAAATCGCTGAAGCAGGTTATCGGCGAAATTTCATTCCAGCCGAAATGCCGATGCGTTGGGGTTTTCTGTGGTTTGCAATTCGAGGCCGAGTGGCATATACAAATGGCATATACAAGTGGAACAGACAGGGGAGGCTGCCATGCCGCAGCACCGTCACTCAATACCACCCCCCAGGGAGGCGAAGTTGTTTCGCAACAACCGCAGTCAGGCGGTTCGCATCCCTGTCGAATTCGAGCTGCCTGGCGAGAAGGTCCTGATCAGCCGCGATGGCGACCGGCTGATCATCGAGCCGGTCCGTCAACCAGGCCTCACCGCCTTGCTCACCCAATGGGCGAAAGAGCCGCCGCTTGGTCCTGAAGACGACTTTCCCGAGATCCATGATGCGCCCGTGGGGCCTGAGGATATCTTTTGATGCGGTTCATGCTGGACACCAACATTCTCAGCGACATGATCCGAAACCCTACCGGCAAGGCTGCCAGTGCGGCGGTTCGCGCGGGAGACGGTGCCCTGTGCACCAGCATCGTTGTCGCCTCGGAGCTGCGTTATGGCTGCGCCCGCAAGAGATCGGCCAAGCTGCTCGCCAAGGTCGAGCAATTGCTCGCCGAGGTTCCTGTGTTGCCGCTCGATGTGCCGATGGATAACGAATACGGAGCACTTCGTGCCGAGCTGGAGGCCAGAGGCCAGCCAATCGGCCACAATGATCTTTTCATTGCTGCCCATGCCTGTGTGTTGGGGACGACACTGGTGACGGCCAACACCGCTGAGTTCCGTCGGATCAAGGGCCTGACGGTCGAGAACTGGCTGGAGTAGCGCCGGATCGATGTCTATGCCGCCGGGAAAAGCTTCCAGCGCCTCGGCCTGAACGCCACCCGGCTCTTCTGCGCCGCAGGATGGTCCACAGGCAGTTCGATCTCGACGCGCTGGCGCTCGCCGCCGATTTCCAGTTCGACGCGTCTTGTGCCGGCGACGCGGCGGCTGGCGGCGACCGTGCCGGCGATGCAGCCGCTGCAGCCGTCGAGCAGTTCGATATCGTGCGGGCGGAAGTACAGCGTCGCATCGCCCTCGGGTGCGTGCGGCGCCGACACGCCGATCGGACGGTCGGCGAGCCAGATCTCGCCATTCTCAACCTTGACCGGCAGCATGCTCGATTCACCGATGAAGGAGTAGACGAAGGGCGAGTTCGGCGTGTCGTAGATCTCGTCGGCGGAGCCGACCTGCTCGATGCGGCCCTGGCTCATCACCACGACGCGGTCGGCCAGCTCGAGCGCCTCTTCCTGGTCGTGGGTGACAAAGACGGTGGTGTGGCCGGTGCGGTCATGGATTTCGCGCAGCCAGCGGCGGAGTTCCCGGCGCACCTGCGCATCGAGGGCGCCGAACGGCTCGTCGAGCAACAGCACCTTGGGCTCGATGGCCATGGCGCGCGCCAGCGCCACGCGCTGGCGCTGGCCACCCGAAAGTTGCGCCGGATAGCGCTTTTCCAGGCCGGAAAGCTGAACGAGATCGAGCAGTTCGGAGGCGCGTCGGCGGATTTCGGCCGCCGGTGGTCGCGACGGTCCATGCCGCACCTTGAGGCCGAAGCCGATATTGTCGGCGACCGTCATGTGCCGGAAAAGCGCATAGTGCTGGAAGACGAAGCCGACATTGCGCTCCTGGATCGAGCGGTGCGAGGCGTCCTCGTCGCCGAAGAAGATCTTTCCGCGCGTCGGCCGCTCCAGGCCGGCGATAAGCCTCAGCAGCGTCGTCTTGCCAGAGCCGGATGGCCCAAGCAGCGCGATCAGCTCACCCGACTTGATGTCAAGCGATACGTCATGGAGGGCCGGAAACCGGTCAAACTCCTTGCGTACGTTGGCAACGCGAACTTCCATGTAGATCCCTCAGTAATTTGGTGCATGTCGTTGTCCCAAAACCGGTTCCCAGTCTTGGGCGACATGCATTTAGTCAGTGCCCGCGCGTCGCGGCGATCTCGGCGCCGTAGCGCATCTCGAGAAGTGTTTTCAAGACCAGCGTGACCAGCGCCAGGCCGGCAAGCAGCGAAGCGACGGCAAAAGCGCCGACGGCGTTGTACTCGTTGTAGAGGATTTCGACATGCAACGGCATGGTGTTGGTCAGCCCGCGTATGTGGCCCGACACGACCGAGACCGCGCCGAATTCGCCCATCGAGCGGGCGTTGCACAGAAGCACGCCGTAGAGCAATCCCCATTTGACGTTGGGCAGCGTCACGTACCAGAAGGTCTGCCAGCCATTGGCGCCCAGAGAGAGCGCGGCTTCCTCGTCGCCGTTGCCCTGTTCCTGCATCAGCGGGATCAGTTCGCGGGCAACGAAGGGGAAGGTGACGAAGATGGTCGCGAGCACGATGCCGGGCACGGCGAACAAGATCTGGATGCCGTGCGCCTTCAGCCACTCACCGAACAGTCCCTGAGCGCCAAACAAAAGCACATAGACCAGGCCGGAAATGACCGGCGAGACCGAGAAGGGCAGGTCGATCAGCGTGGTCAGAAAAGCCTTGCCCTTGAACTCGAACTTGGCGATCGCCCAGGCAGCCGAAATGCCGAAGACGACGTTGAGCGGAACGGCGATCACCGCCACCAGCAGCGTCAGCCGGATCGCCGAGCGCGTATCGGGATTGGAGAGCGATTCCGTGTAGGCGCCAATGCCTTTCGCCAGCGCCTCGTGGAAGACGATGATCAGCGGCAGCAGCAGGAAGATGGCGAGGAAGGCGAAGGCCACCGCCATCAGCAGCAGCCGCACCGGCCGGCTTTCGGTCACCGCCGCCGACCGGCTCTCGTGATGCGGTTCGTAGGATTTGATCTCGGGGTCAGCCATAGCGCTTGCGACTCCATGACTGCGCCAGGTTGATGACCAGCAGCATCACGAACGACAGCAAAAGCATGATCGCCGCGATCGCGGTGGCCGCCGGATAATTGTACTCCTCGAGCCGGATGACGATCAGAAGCGGTGCGATCTCCGACTTGTAGGGAAGGTTGCCGGCGATGAAGATGACCGAGCCGTATTCGCCGACGCCGCGCGCGAAGGCGAGTGAGAAGCCGGTGATGATGGCCGGCGCCAGGCCGGGAAACAGGATGCGGGTGATGATCTGGAAGCGGTTGGCGCCGAGCGTCGCGGCGGCTTCCTCCACTTCCTTGTCGATCTCCTCCATGATCGGCTGCACCGTGCGCACGACAAAGGGCAGGCCGATGAAGACGAGCGCCACGACGATGCCGAGCGGCGTGTAGGCGACCTTGATGCCGAGCGGCGCCAGGAGATGGCCGATCCAGCCATTGGGCGCATAGAGCGTGGTCAGCGCAATGCCGGCTACTGCCGTCGGCAGCGCGAAGGGCAGGTCGACCATGGCGTCGACGACGCGGCGGCCGGGGAAACGGTAGCGCACCAACACCCAGGCGACGAGCGTGCCGAAGACGACGTTGACGGCGGCTGCGATGAAGGCTGTGCCGAAGCTGATTTCGAGTGCGTTGATGGTCCGGCGGTCGGTGACGATCGCCCAGAAATCGGTCCAGCCGAGGGCTGCCGAGCGCCAGATCAGGCCCGACAGGGGGATGAGGATGATGAGGGTGAGGTAGGCAAGCGAGAAGCCGAGCGTCAATCCGAAACCCGGAATGACACTCGGCTGTCTGAATCGCCACCCCGCCTTGGCGGGTGCTATGGTCATGTCGTCCTGATCTAAATCCTACTGGGCCGGCTTGTAGATCTGGTCGAATATACCACCGTCGCCGAAATGATAAGGCTGTGCCTTCTTCCAGCCGCCAAAAAGCGGATCGTCGATGGAGATCAGCTTGATTTCGGGCGTCTTCGGAATGTCAGCCGCATCCACCAACTCGGGCTTGGCCGGACGATAGTGGTTCTTGGCGATGATCGTCTGGGCTTCCTTGGAATAGAGCCAGCCGAGATAGGCTTCGGCGACCTTGCGGGTGCCCTTGGCATCGACATTGGCGTCGACGATCGCCACCGGCGGCTCGGCCAGGATCGAGGTCGGGGGATAGACGATCTCGAAATTGTCGGCTCCGAATTCATTGAGCGCCAGATAGGCGTCGTTTTCCCAGCCGATCAGCACGTCGCCGATGCCCTTTTGCGCGAAGGTGACCGTCGAGCCGCGCGCACCGGTGTCGAGCACCGGAGCATTGGCGTAGAGCTTGCCGACGAATTCCTTGTTCTTGGCTTCGTCGCCGCCATCATTGGCGTTGGCATAGGCCCAGGCGGCAAGGTAGTTCCAGCGCGCACCGCCGGAGGTCTTGGGGTTCGGCGTGATCACCTGGACGCCGTCCTTGACCAGATCGCTCCAGTCGTGGATGCCCTTCGGGTTGCCCTTGCGGACCAGGAAGATGATGGTCGAGGTGTAAGGCGCCGAATTGTTTTCGAATTTCTTGCGCCAGTCCGGATTGATCTTCTTCGACTTGGTGACGATGGCGTTGATGTCGCCCTCCAGCGCCAGCGTGACCACATCGGCATCGAGGCCGTCGATCACGGCGCGGGCCTGGGCGCCCGATCCGCCATGCGATTGCTGGATGGTGACCGTCTCGCCGGTCTCGGCCTTCCAGTGTGCGACGAAGGCTTCGTCATAGGCTTTGTAGAGTTCGCGTGTCGGGTCGTAGGACACGTTCAGAATGGTGGTATCGGCAAACGCGAAACCGAGCGTGCCGAACTGGATCGATGTGGCGACCAGTGCGCCGAGCAGTTTCTTGAAATGAGCTTTGGTCATTCCCGCCTCCGTTGGTGACGGCTGAACTCTATCGAATTGATAGAAATTAGATGCATTCAACGTTGCCTTTTTTGTCCCCCCGAAGGAAATTTTCGCCGATATTGGGTTTCGGAAGGAAATATTTTCCTCATATTGGTCTAACCCGAATCCGGCCGGTTTGACGCTATCTAGGAGCTGACAGCGCAGAAGCAAGGCCGAGCGAGGGAGGCTCGGTGTTGCACCGGGCGGTTCAGCCCGCAGTGATAGGAAAATCGAAGCGCAGCTTTGGAAACGGCTCATCCCGAAGCGTGTAGTGCCACCACTCTCGCGCATAGTTCTTGAAGCCGCCGGCGCGCATGGCGTCGAGCAGCTTTTTGCGGTTTGCCGCCGCTTCTGCCGCCAATGGGCGATGTGCGGTTTCGCTTGCCGGGTCGAAACAGTCGAAGCTGGTGCCGAAATCGAGCGTGCCGGGGCCGGCCGCGCCGCAAGCGGCGGATGACTTGTTCTTGCCGTCGCTGCGGGCGATGGCGATATCGACGGTCGAGCCGCGCGAATGGGTGGACAATTCGCCGATATAGCCCTTGGCGATGAGGTCGCCGCGCTGCACCTGAGGGTACCATTGCGGATCGGGCGGGCCGCCCTCTCTGGTCCATTTGCCCATGTCGGCAACGGCGCGGGCCGGGCGGTAGCAGTCGAAGACGACCAGCGTCAGGCCATCGGCGGCGAGCGCTTTCTGCACACCGGACAGCGCTTGCGCAGCTTGCTTCGTGAGGATGCAGATTGGGGCTTCGTAGCCATCGGCCTTGCGATGCAGGAAATTTTCCAGGCCGGCATAGCGGATGTCCTGGCGGATCGAGGGATCGACATCGGCCAGGCGGACGAAGCCGGCGGGCAGGGGATCGGCGTCGGCGGGGGAGCAAGTCGAAACGAACATGGATAGGGCTAAGGCCAATCCTCGATGCAAGCGCTTCGGCACACCCCCCTCGGGGGGGGGGGGGGCGGGGGGGGGGGGGGGCGCGGGGGGGGGGGGGGGGGGGGGGGGGGGGGGGGGGACGAGCACCCACAGGAGCGGAGGGGCGCGGA